>NZ_JAKUDY010000021.1:0-52289 GCF_022662635.1 Bacillus cereus group sp. BfR-BA-01522
TAAAACACGCCCCTTTTTTGTAAAAAATACCCAAGTTATTAAGATACATCAGGAATTGGCAAATCAGATAGCATGCCATTGCCTTTATTAAGAAGGCGCGGCTGCACACGCTCTAATTGTTTTTGTGCATTATATATTAATTGTATCTCCATCTCTTTTCCGGTTACTTTATGGGAGACAAGAACCTTTTCCACCATACCGTGTACATTAAAAGCTAAATCATAGTGCAAATATTTATCTCCATCGACTGCAGATAAACGAGCACCGTCACGAATAAGTGTATATCCTTCGGTCATACCTTCTTTAAATACATCATTTGGATCATTACCGGGCATTGGTTTACCACCGGTATATATTTGCCTATCAATTAATCCTTTCATCAAATACATGATTGGATCATATAGATTTTTTTGCATTATCATAGAATCACTCCTAGTTTACCCTCGTAACAGACCAGGTTTTTGCTGGTCGTTGGACATAATAGTGATCTTTGTCTTGATTTACCCGAGGAAATGATAAATCGGGTAAGGAACCATAGTCGAACAAAATATTATTTTGTGTATCTAGTACCTGCAAACGTCCTGTAAGAATTCCTTTTGGGTTTCGTACTGCTTCAAATACAACAATATTTACACCGTATTCAAGAGGGATATCTACATACGTAGGATTGTTCCGGATGAAATAATTTTTTGCGACTAATTTATCATTACAGTAAATATTTAATAAGTCGCCATCCTCTACGTCCCAATCCCAAAGTTTTAATCGTAATGTATCTATATTGACTGTAATACCAGTTATATCTGTATATGGAGCAGGTTCATACCCATAGTTAACAGTTAAATCTAAAGTTTGATAGAATCCATCATCTGCAGATATCATTGTAGTAATTCCTTTAACAAAGTAATTCCACTGTTGGCCAGAATCTCTATTGTAAACGGAAATAACGTCGAATAATTGAATCCTTGGATCACCAATTACCGCTACTGTTAATGTTCTGAACTTCTGAATTGCTTTTAAGTGATAGGCTGCAGCAACTGCCCTCCTTGCAAAGAACGTTGTCGCCCAAGGAACTTCTATCATTTCCTCTCGCAAATCACCCTTCGAAACATTTTTTAATAGAAATGGGTTAATGAATCCATTTGCATAATCGCCACATTTCACAACGACACTATTACTAATATCTTGATCTGTTAGTTGCATATCTAATGAGATAAGGTTTTCCCCTTCTATAAAATTAAACTTTGCAGGTTCGTTAATTGCGTAGTCCGGAATTTTCATAAATGTACAACTACCATCCGGTTCATGTTTTATATAATGGAATGTTGTATCTATAATATCGCGAACAATTTCATCCCATTTTTGAAACCTCTTACCGGTTGCCCCCTCAACAATCCAACTCTGATTGGTACCAGGAATATTTACTCTGTTTCCGTGTAATTGAACTCCTGCTTTTTCAAAAAAGAATTTCACTACATCATAAACATTACCGGTTGGTGCAACAATTTCATCAGATCCTGGTGTAGGAATTACTGATTTATGCAGTACTTTTTTATACGATGTTGTACAGGTTACTGAAATTGTACCGCTTTCGGCATTTACCTTAACATCAGATACAAAACCATGTATATACGGTAAAGCTTCATTACCATAGCCGATAGACACCTTAAATTCAGTCTGCGGATATAGCTGGTTTGTATTTGTTACCTCACTGTTATAAAACCATTCTTGAATAGAAGAGAACTTACCATACCAGTTATCAGGAGCCATTTGACCGTATTCATTTGCAAAGGTAATAGTAAATGTACTTGCAAACTGATCTGCGTTTTCTTGCACTTCTAAGCCCGTTACACGGTGCTGGACTTGTACATAAGAAGAAGAGTCCCTTCTTTTCATATAAACAATTAAATTAGGGGAGTTATTTCCAATTTGAAAATAGCTCCCCAACATTCTAATTAAAGAAATAGATCCTTCTCTCAAATTCCATCAACCCCAATACCCGCTTGTGACATAGATATTAATTTGCATTTTGCTATCACTAATGCCCCTTTCCTTATTGCATCTACTTCATTTGGTGGAATAATACCGCCGTATGTTCCATAATCACCGGTGATGATATGAGGACGATAGATTTCTCTCATGAAATCACGCCAATGTTCTATTTGGTTAAATAAAACATTAAATTCAACTTCACAGCCTTTATTTCCGGAACTTTGAAAACGCGGATAGCCATGCATTACATTGAATGATTTGAGCCCATCAAGAGATTTTGGAAGTTTTGTCTGCTCAATCATTGCGATGTTTGGAACAGGACCAAAAGCGTAATAATGAACATCACGTATATAAGCTACATCTGCAGCACCATAACCACTTGTTGTGAATTCAATTGTTTGTGGTCCTGCGCCTACAAATATTTCTTTAGATTCCCAAGCATAAGCACCTCTTGCTCTAAATTTCTCAATACCATTTACTCGAACAATAAAATACTTATCTGGAAGTATACCATCAGATCCAATGGGGACTTGGGACATGAAAGAAAAGTTATATGTTCCTGGCCACGAAAAAACAATTGTGTATCGAATTGTAGTTTTTAACTCTGTAGCATCAAATAAGAGATGGTATGAACCGCCTCTTCTATGCAATGTTTTTATGATACTCATACATTTCTCACCGCCATTCCCATTAGATCGTCAGCAACTACGTTTTGTAGCAGTTTACGCATTTTTACAAAGTCCTCTGCAGATTGTAATTTTTCAACAGCAACTTTGAATGTTGCATTTTGAATTGTTACGCCATTATCTGTTTTCTTCTCAACGTGGGTTTGTCCAGCAAATGGATGTGCAGTTTTACCAATTAGATCTGCAGAATGTGCGCCCATTTGTCCGATTTGAGTAGATACATCAGTTACTAGTTTCATTGGTTTAGGTGGAACAACAGCTTTATTCAATAGTTCAGAAGCCCTATCTACTACGGGAATCATTTTTTCCATCCCTATACCTAGACCTTCTGTAATAAATCCACCAAATTCCATCATTAGACGTGAGGGACTTCGAATACCAAAGAATTTTTTTACAGCTTTAGGAATTCCACTTACAACACCTTTAGCTTTGTCAGCTACCCAACCAGCCATTGATGCCATCCCTTTGCCGATACCAGCGATTATATCTTTTCCCCAACTTAATGCATCCTTTGCCACGTTTTTGACAATAGATCCTACTTTACTAAATACATCTTTTACTGTATCCACAATTCCTGTAAAGGTTCCAGTAATAGCCTTTTTGATTGTAGAGAAATTATTTACTATGAAATCTTTAATAGCCCCTACAACGCTAAACATTGTATTTTTAATTTTGTTAAAATTATCAACTACGAAATTAACAAAGGTACGAACTGCACTAATAATTGTATCTTTAATGAAATTCCATGCAGTTTGAATAATATTCTTTACCACATTCATAACGGTGTTGATTATATTTTTTATAGTGTTGAATGCAGATTGAACAGTATTCTTAATGAAATTCAATACAGTAACAAATACTGTTTTAATGAAATTCCATGCTACTGAGATAATTGTTTTTATCACATTCATTACAGTAGAAATGATATTTTTAATAAAATCGAATGCAGCACGAACAAACGATTTCAAGAAGTTGAGGACAGTGGTAAATATCGTCTTTATGATATTCCATCCAACTCTAAAAATCGTTTGCCATATTTTTATATAAAAAGATATTACGTTTTTTATGAATTCTAAGGCAATTTTAATAACGCTTTTTAAAATATTTAAAGCAGCATTAAAAATGAATTTTATAGCATTCCATCCAATTTCGAATGCCTTTTTCCAAAAATTAATATAGAACTTTATAACTGCAAGATAACCGCGCCAAGCTGCTTCGAGTATTTTTCCTATAAATGATACAGAAGCATGGAAGACTTTTTTCGTACCTTCCCAAAATCCAGAAAAGAACTTAGACAAACCATTCCAAGCGGATTTCGCACCTTTTACGGTTGCATCCCACCCCTTAGAGCATGCGTCACCTATCCATTTAACTGCTTGTTTCGTATATTTAACAACAGAATCCCAATTTTTATAAATTAAATATACTAATCCAACAATAGCTAAGATAGCAATTGTCCAGGGATTCATGAGTAATGTCATAGCAGATCTACCAAGTAAAGCTAATGCTTTTCCTATCGCACCAAACATACCAATAAGTTTAGGTCCTATCTTTAAAAGTCCTGCAAATGCAGCACTACCTAGAAAAGATACTGCTCTTCCTATCATTCCGAACATACCTATTAATCTAGGTCCAAGTTTTAGCATTCCTGTAAATAGCATTGGTACTTTCGTTAGTACTGGCACAAGAAATCTGAACGAGCCAACAAATGCTCCGACTCCACTTGTCATAAAGCCAAGCATGGCGACTAATGGTCCTAGTACTGCAACCATACCTAAAATTGCTACAATCCCAATTTGAATTGGTTTCGGAATTGCACTAAAGGCTTTGGCTGCCCATTCTACGGCTTTGATAATTGGGGGAAGTGCTACTTCTGCAATATCAATAATCGCTTGTCCAAGCGGCTCTAATGATGCTGTTGTAGTACGAACTAGTTTTTGCCAACGAACGCCAAATGCTTCTTGTTGCGTTTTTTGCATATCTTTCATCGCACCGTCAACATTTTGTAAAGCGCCACCAGCATTATTAAGACCAAGTACAGCTTCTGCGCCCATATCTTCCCACTTAGTACCAAACACAGCAACTCCAAGCTGATTAGCTTTAACTTTGTCGTCCATTTTACCTAAATCACCAAGTACAGCATTGAACACATCAGCAGCTGTAGCTTTACCTTTATTGAAGTTGTCCCATATTTTTTGTGTTTCTGGTGACATTTCAGCAAAAGCATCAGCTACACCTTTCGATCCGTCTTGTACACGGATACCAAACTCTTTCACAAGGTCATTAATGTAGTCAAGATTGTAGCTTCCATCACGGGTTCCATTCGCCATTATGGTGAACATTTCTTGTGCTGAGAATCCTGCCTGTTTATATAGCGGCGCATATTCAGCTACATTATCAAACATTTCGTTAGAAAAATTAAGCCCCTCTTGTCCTGCTGCGGCAAATAAATCAAACGCTTCTTTTGATTCAATACCAAATTGGTTCATCAGTTGACCTGCACCACGTGTTACCTCATTGATATCAGTGTCGAATGTTTTCCCCAGTGTCATAGCACTTTTTGTGGCACTTTCTAATTCATCATAAGGAACGTCCTTCATGTTCTGATAGACTTTTATCAAAGACTGATCTACCTCTTCAAGACTTTGTCCGAACCCATCTTTCCATGTATCCTTTGCAATCTTACCAAGGTTTTCCGCACCCTTTGCGCTGAGACCAAGTGAAGATTGGATATTCCTCTGTGAAGTATCGAAATCAGAAGCTACTTTAACAGCAGCTGCCCCGATACCAGCTAAAGGTAAAGAAAGACCAGTAGTCATGTTAGTACCAACATCTTTCATCTTGTTACCAACTTTACTAATGGATTCCCCTGCCTTTTGGAATTTATCATGCATTCCATTCGCTGTTTTTTGCACACGATCTTCAAATTGCTGTAATTCTTTATATGCACCCTCAGCTTTAATACCAATTGTTCCGAACAACTGGAATATTTCTGCTAACATTTACGCACCTCCCTTCGATGAGGCTATCACTCTTCATCTTCTTCCTCTTGGAATTGAGCGATTAGTTTATTAGCATGTTCGATACATTGTTCTTTTGACCATACTTCTGCGATTTCAGCAGATTGATTTTCATCGTCAAGAGTATCTGTGAGTCCAAAAGCTTGAAGGTAATCATTAAAAGTGGTACCTTCTTCAAGTTGACGAGTTTGAAATCCAATGAACGCCATCTTCTTCCACTCATTCAGCTCTTCTCGTTGCTCTTCTTTTGTGATGAAAGAAAATAGGTCCATTAAACGCGAAAACGGTATAGATAAGACATATTCATCTGTCCATCCATACCGTTTTTGAATCTTATCGAAAGCACGCAGCATATTTTGCTCAGCTTCCTCTAAATATTCATCTGTATCCTCGTTTATGATTGGATTGGAGCTACTGCTGACTTGCTCCATTTCTCGCTTTGGATTTTCACGAGCCCCTTGACTTGGTTGAAAAAAGTCATTAAGTCTTCACTTTCTAATAAGCCTTTTATAACAGCAACCATTGCTTCTGGAGGGAATTGACGAAACTCATCTGCTTTTACTTTTAATAAACTAGCAAAGAACTCTGTAAAATCATCCTCACAAGCAGGAATCATTGTTAAAACACGGAAAGCAAACTCTAATCCTTTTTGTTGCTGCTTCTCTTTAATCGCAGCTAATTGCACTTGTTTTTCTTCTTCTGGAAGGGATTCAGCAGCTTTAGTTAGTTCATCCATTTCTTGTTTATCCTTACCGAAATCAGCAAAGTTAGCCATTGCGCTGCGTCCGACTTTTGAAATGATCTTAGCGAATCGCCAAACGTCCGTTACATTTAATCGTCGCATTGTTACTGTTTCGCCCATGATTGTAATTTCTGTACCGTTATTCATCATTTTTTCTAAAATAGAAGCCATTTTGTTCTCTCCTTTTAGCATTTAGCCTGTTTTATGTAATAGAAAACCGACTACCTTTTATGCGGTAGCCGGTGCTTTAGTTATTGCTGCTGTTTTCTTTTTCTTCGGTAAATAAATTTCATATGGTGGTGTGGTTGGTGCAGATTCACTATAATGACCGATAAATTTACACTTCAATCCGACAGTTCCTTTACCGTCTTTTAGATCTACTTCAATAGACGAAACTACCATGGCATTACGAATTACAAAAATTACTGGTAAATCGCTACCGGAAATCGTACCAACTAAAGCGATATCATTGTAATTTGAATCTGGAATATCGTTAGTAGGTTGAGCGATATCATAATCTGCATCCGTTTCACTGTCTATTACCATACCAGGTAAAGCTAATTGTAGATTCTCTCTTGTAAATTCAACTAATGTTGTTTCTACATGCGGTTCATCTTTTAAAAGCCATTTACCGCGGACCATCTTACCAAGCAATCCATCGATATCAGCATCATAATACTCTCGATCAAAACCGACCTTTGTACCGCCTGTGGTCGCTCCTAAAAGTTGGCCTAAATCTTTTACACTCTTAAAACCTTTATAGATTACACCAGGTCCAATGACAAAATTATCGGTTGTTCCTTCGCGAACACCATTAATCATTTTCCAACTCATTTGCTCTACCCCCTAATACAAGTCCGTTCGTATGGTTCGGACAAGGAATTTTACATTTATATGAATGATAGACGGGTCTTCATCTGGTACAGGAAGACTACCTGCACGATGTATAGAAAGTATCCCATCATCCTTTAAACCAACTTCTCTATCTAGCAATTTTTCAATACGTGCAGCTATCAACTTTGCCTTATCATAATTCCCGTTATCACAGTACACATCGAAATTTAGAATTATTCGATCTATAATTTCAACATCATCCGGATTATTTGCTTCAATTCTCATAACGACATAAGGCATTTCCATGTCATCTTGTGCAGTTTGAAATGTAAGAGCAGGACCTTTGTCCTCTTCTTCACCATATTCCGATAGATTAGCCTGTATTATTTTATCGTTTTCTACAATATTTCTAATAACTGCAATAGCATTAGACATACAATTATCCTCCCATCATTCTTTTTAATTCCATACGTTCTTTTTCAAACGTTTTTAACAAGAATGGACGGGCTTGCATATTACTTGTTCCATTTTCAAGCCAAATTGATTTCTTTAAATCACTGCCAACTGCTCCTATCACTTCTGATTGCGATCTTTTGATGTTGTATTTAATCGAGTTCAATAAATCACCAATACGAACAGCGGGAGCTTCACCTGGTTTAGAAGCGGTATATTTCCGGCTTGTATGTGGTATTTTGTACTGTTTACCGCTACGGCTTCCTGTAAGAGTTTTCTTCACTTGATTTTGTAAGTGAATCGATGCAGAGGTGACTTTTTGGACACACATAGCATTAATTTGTGTTCTCACTTGCTCCATATTACTAGAAAACTCAATTTCTACTGAATTAGCCATATAGAATCATACCTTTTCGCAATAAATTTCAATGTGATGATTCAGAAATGCAGGGTTACGTGGTTCCCCTTTTACTTCAAACGTATAATCAACGCCTAATTCTTCGTTTTTGAAATAAATACGATCATTAGGTTTAATTTTGTAAGAAGCAGGTGCATAAATCTTAAAAGTTGTATCGAAATTTTGCTTATCACGCTTAAATCTCTCGTTATCAGTAGCAGAATTAGTAGTTACACGGCAAATCATATTCTCGTAAATGTCCTCTTCTGCTTCTGCATAATTACCAGAGGATTGTTTCTTTTTTGTTTTTCGTTTTACAACTACTTCATGAATGTATAAATCATCCATACTACCATCATCAAAGTACATATTCATGTAGCCATCACCGGCTTAACTCTTGCTCTAAACCCTTTTAAAGCATTGAGTATCTTATTATTCGTAGCAGGTTCATCTAATGTTTCTGGGCTAATCTGGTACGAATAATCCCCAATACTTTCCGAAGTCTTCATACCCTTTCGCTGTAAGTTAGCACGAACTACTGCAGAAATAACCAAATCAATAATACATTTCCTCATAAGTACCTGCAGATCATCATAATCTTGTATCTTATATTCGAATTCATATAATTGATTTTCGGATAAACCATAAACAATACGTCCATTTACAGTAATAGAATCGGTCATATCTTGTTTAGAACTGACATGAGTTACTTTTTCTACAGATTCAGCAGGGAAAGAAAGCCAAGCTAGTTTGCTTGTCCGGATGATTTCTTTCATCGGATTAGCTGGCTTGACTCTTAAATATTTTCTTGTAATAACTGCATAGTAATCTATTAGTTCTTGAATAACCGTATCGGGCATTTTCTGCACATTTACGCGGTTTTTGATATCCTGCACGGTAATATCCATTATTTATCCTTCTCTTTCTTATCGATTTCTCTTATAAGTTCAAAATGACCAGTACTTACAAGATAATCAGCTTTATCATTTGCTACTGTTTCCTCTTGGCCATTCTTAAATGTTTGCCCGTAAGCAGTATAAGTACCACCCCAAAGAAGGTTAATTACTTTCATAAGTTACACCTCAATCCATAAAAATACGCCCGGCCATTAGGCACCGAACGTATCAGGAATATTTGTAAGGATAGCAACTGCATCCATTTCTTGAATGATAGCATCATCATCAAAATGGATTACATAGAATCGTTTATCTTCCATTACTGCAGATTTACCTTCTGTTGTTTTACGAACACGAGTTTCATAAGTATTTACAGCGATGAAGTTGCGTGGATCAGCAAGAATAATTACGTCATCTGTTAAAGAAGGAACAGTAGCGATTGCATATCCCATTGGTTTATTAACTTGATCTCCTGCCCCAAGTAATGCAGCGTCACCAGCACCTGTTGGACGATTTGTTAAATATTCAATCCACTTCTCTCTGCGATTCGGTGACATAATCCAACGTAGATTGCTATTCTTATATTTATTAGGCATTGCACCAGACAACGCAAAGAGGGAACCTTTACCAAATCCATTAGCTGCCGCTGCTTCCCCTGTACCAGTTACTAGTTTAGCGTGGTCAACAATATGTGATTCCTTTGACTTTAAAATTTTCTTTAACCAACCATCGTTAATTGATAAAAATGGGTCGGATGATTCTTCATCGCCATTCCAATGTAAATCCTCTAAATCAATACCCGTTTGAGTTGCCATAAGAGTCATTACAGTATCCTCAAAGCCTTCCCCTTCAATGTTCTCGCGGAGAGTTTCTTCTGTAATTTCCCAAGGTAGACGGATTGCTTTTGTATTATATGGAACATTTGATGTTTTCACACCTGCACGGTACTCGTCATCCTTATCTTCTGTTTTCTTACGCAAAATACGCCCGCCAATAGCGATTTTATCAATTACGCCTTGTTTTGCCTTACGCATTTCTTTTCGATGCAGCTGTGAGAATGGAGTTGATTCGAATGCCATTCTAAAGAATTCTTTACTTTGTTCCGGATTTAATAATCCAGAAGAAATGGATCCAGTCGAGATAGTCTTTTCAATTTTAGATAAACGATTTAATAATTCTGTATTATTCATTGGCATATTTGTAGTCCTCCTCTTACAGGTTTAATCCTGCCCATTTAGATTTCTTAATTTTTTGTTGCCCAAGTACTGGATCATCATCTGGATCCAATGATTTACGAATAGAAGCAGCATTTTCAAGGTTTTCAAGACGTTTAGCAATTGGTTCTAGCGCTTTCTGGATAACTGCCGCAGCTTTCTCTTCGTCCGTTTGTTCTTCTGGTGTTGGTTCTACCTCCTCACCATTTACCTGTTTTTCAATCTTATCTAACTTAGTAGCTAACGGTTCTACCGCTTGTTTAACAATATCTGCAAATTCTTCTGCTTTCATTTCATCTTCCTCCTGTGGTGAAGCATCTTCTTTTATTTCGTTAATTAAAGCTAATGCTTCATCTAATTTTGCATGATTCTTTTGGGATAATACTTTCCCAGCTTTTTTAATACTTTCTAATACAATTCTTTCTGCTTGTACATTATCTTCTGATTTCGTGATGGTATAACCACCTTTAATAGAAGCAAGAATTTCCTTCATATCATCAAGAGCAGCTGTCATTCGGTCGATATCGGGATTGTTCTCCCAAATTTCCCAATAGAACACATCTTCGAACAAATTAAAAACAGCACGTAAATCACGGTTCTGTCTTTCGTCTACAAAACGATCTTTTACTTCACCTTTTTTAATATCGTGTTTTTCACCTTTGAAATAACCGATCATTTTACGAATGAACCCCTTCTCTTCATGAGTAAAATCATCTGCTTTCGTGATTTCTACACGTTCACCAAATCCACCCATTGAAAAGCCAGTTACTTCACCTTTTTTAATTTCTTCCCAGGTGTCCGCATCATCAACACGTACAGTCATAAGCCATGTTCCTGCTTTTACTTCTTGATCGCCTACCGTCATATCACTTTTAGCAATCCAATTTTCAACAACTGTACCTTTCCCAGCAATTTCATCATGCTGTTTATCGATGTGCTGGTAATTTTCCATAAAAGTATATGCAGCCTTTTCAATTTCCTCTGCAGTCATCATATCCCCATGACTATCTTCAACTAGTGGTTCATATACAACACCTGTAACAAGCTGCTTCTCTTCCTCTGTTTTAAGGATTGGAACTTGTTTAGATATATTTGGTTGTTTAGTAGATTCACTTTTCATAATGGCAAATTGACGACCATTAGCGCCCTTTGCAACTAATGAAACATAGCTAATATTGGCGTTTCTTAGTTCGTACCCCATCGTTTTACCTCCTTTCCCATAAATATTGGGGTTCCAGTGTCAAAACGCATAGCAGCCAAGTACACGACCGTATACGTTTTGACGATGAAACCCCAACTTATAGGAATATTTATTCTTGTGAAATCATAGTACAGCGGCAATGCGGATGAGCTGGCGGACACATCTTCCCATTACTAAATGGTTCGTCAATATCTACCGTTTCACCATTTAAACCACCACACTCATTACAAACACGCTCATCATGACCTGTAAGCCACGTCTTTTTGTTTCTATTTGCACCTTTATACGCGATTAAATTACCATAATTCATTGCATATGTTGTTTCTGTTCGTGCAATCATCATCGCTCTGTAATTACTAGCCTCTGCCATTACGTCTGCAATGGATACACTTAATGCATCGACACCCATTCCCTCACTAAGATTCTTTAGCATGACTTCTCTTAGTCTACTCTTAGTGGTTTCATGGATCCCTTTTGCTAATTCGAATGCATAAGCAGCTACCCATTTTGCAGCAACGTCACCAATAGGATCTAATACCATCCAGGTTAATCCATTTGTTGCTATAGCGCTTTGAATGAATTCTGTCACATCATCCTGCAATGTGTCCGTGACTTCATCGACAAACATTTGTCGTTCTTCATCCCAATCCACACTATCTAGAAATTCATCAACTTCCGCTTCTGCAATTGCAAGATCAATGTCTTCATCTGCTTTATTAATACGAATTACGGGAAGTAGGTTTAAGAGCCTATTTCCCTGTTCGGAAAAAAATCAGCTACCTTCTTTTGCATAGCCTTCTCTACTTCTTCATGTTTTTCCCTAAATGCATTAATAGCAATTATGTTCTCTTGCTCATTGTCTGCAGATTTTGCAATAGGTTCGAATTGCGAATCAATTGTTCCACCTTCAAAGAATGTATCACCATTTTTTACAGGTTCATAACCTACTACTTTTCTTGATTCATTAAGTGTTAATATACGTTTTTCATAACCGTCTGCTGCATATTGCATATCAGCTTCACGATCATCCGTATCAATTTCGTTTAATTTGAACTGCCAATCTAAACCGCCTAGTTTTTCGGAAAATACACGGAATAATTGTGTATTTAATCGATGCTCCAATATTTCTTGGCCGGGTTCAATAATAGAACGCTTATACATTTCGTTCATTTCTGCAGCAGTTGTTTGCCCTAATGAACCTGTCATAGCCCAACCAATACGGTAAGGCGGTACACGATGAGCTACGCATATCTCCATTGCATTATCTTGTTTATATAAACGGAAACTACCTTCTTTAACATCTGGACTTAATTTTTCCAGCCTAGCTTGTGCTCCTGGTGGAACTGGAACAACCGCTAACTTATGGTGTTCACCTTTTGCCTCAACAGAAAAAAACGCTTGTAATTCTTTTTCTACTGAATCATCTATTTCATCAACACCCTCAATAAATAGCAGAGCATCCGGTATGGTTTTTCCAGTGAAATAGTTAATGTTGTAATCTCTTACCGCCTGCGAACCAACTATAGAACCGATAGAACTCACATAATTTGGTATCCCATAATAAGAGGAACGTGAACCGAATTTACGAATAACAATTACTTCCCCCGCTTTTTCTGTTCCGTTTTCTGCAATATCCTCTGCGTTTAACGGCCTACCATCAGCAAGACGAAATTCATCAGGATAACCGAACTTCTTAAACCAACGTTCTTTATTATTTACAATTTGTGCAAAGCGTACCTTATCTTTATGGGCACGAACTGTATGAGCTGGAATATGGTATAATTCTGACGGTTCACCTTTGTTATTACGAACGACTTCAATGATACCCCATCCAACTGTTTCATAATCCTCCCATACAGCTCTTATAATTTCAGAACTTGTCATTTCTGGATTACAATTCCGCATAAAGTTTTTTAACATTTTATATTGTTCCTGGTTTGCTTCTTTCACTTCTTCAAAAGGAGCAAAGTCAAAACCAACACCTGCAATATCATCTACTTTTGCGCTAATACAAGCAGAATGAATAGGATTACTTTCCTTTATATCCAGCAACGCTTTCATATCATAAGGTGGTTTAACCAATCCCTTATCGCCATATATTTGCGCGAATGGGTCAACTGTCATTTGTTTGCTGTTATCTACCTTATTCTTCGGATCATCTGCAGCTTTATTAATACTAAATACTTTTACATTCTTTATAGTTTTTTTGTCGCTCATATCGTCTGTATGTCCTCCTTTCTTCTATTAATAAAGAGCAAAAGAAATAGCCGAACAATAAATGTCCGACTACACTCTTTTAACTTTTCCACCCATAACCACTTTATGTTTACTCATATCGTCCTCACATGCATAACGAGTCATATCAATACTATGATTATCTTTATCTTGTAATCTATTTTTAGGATTACCGTCTTTATCAACTTCATAATCAATGTTTTCAAATTCGCTTGCCGTTTTTGGACAACGTTCAGGATCAATGATGATTTCCTCTAAATCATCTAACCATTTTTCTCCGTATTCAACGGAACCAGGACCTTTAACCGCACCTTTAATTTTCTTAATACCATGCTCGTTTTTCATTTCATCAATTGATTTTGGTTCAGAAGAATCCGCGATTATCTCAACATCATCCCAGCCGAGCTTTTTAATCCTTTCAGCTAATGAACGGTTACTAATTTTAACGCCATATATTTCACCAAATATATATAGTTTCCTGCGTGTTTTGTCATAATGCATACGACCAAAAGACAGCGCATCATTTCCATAACCCCAGTCAATCCCTTGTCGTATATTATCAAATGATTTGATTTCTTCATCTGTAATACGTCTGAATTTAAGGTTACTAAATGGAACAACGCCGCTGCCTGTTGGTTTACCTTCATATTCATGCTCATACTGTTGTGGTTTAAGCCTTTTCGTTTCTTCTGCTTCCTCAATAAATTGCTTAGAGATGTATGGATTATCATGGTATGTACTATGATGTACAAATGTATTTTTAGGGATAAATTGTGTTTCAAACTTCTTATTAACCCAGGACTGTTTTCTTTTTGGTGGGTTATATGAGTAATACATTTTATAACGCAAACCATTTGGCAGTTCTTTACGTAAAATGGATTTTTCTATTGTAGAAACATCTTCTTCTAATTTGAACTCCGCTAATTCTTCAAACCAGGCTATAGCAACTGGAAACTTTGCTATCTTAATAGATTTGATTTTCGCAGGGTCATCAGCACCACGGAATATAATTTTGTTCCCCCGTGGTTTATAGATGATTTCCATTGGACTTTCTTTAAAACGAAATAAATGCTCTACACCTAGTATTTCTATTGCTTCTTTTATTTGCTCGTAGCAAGATTCTCTTAATGTCTCTTTTACTTTTCGTACACAAAGAACGGTAATAGGATACTGAATTAAATCCATAACAATACAAATTGATATATCAGTAGACTTACCAGAACCACGCCCACCTTTACAAACGATTTTCAATATATCTTCGCATTTTCTTGCCAACCAAACAGGATGGAATGCAACTGGGATTATATCGCTAATTTTCTTTTTGAGCATCTAACTCACCATTTATGTCATCTATAAACTGCACTGGCTCTAAATCATTTGTATCGTTATTTGTAGTAGACTTAATTTTATCAATCTGAACTTTCATTAATTCGAGTTTTGTACGACGCTCATCATCCATGTTTGCTAACCTATCGAAATCCCTAATAAGAGCAGATAATGTGGAAAGAGCTTTAGACTGAGCATTTAAGAAACTAGCCTGCTTATCCCAAGCAAATTGAATTTCCCACTCTTCTTCAAAACCACTTTCGGTAAGTTTCTTTTTCCGTAGTTCCTTTGTCATATCTTCGTTATCTCTAACAAACATAATACGTTGAGCATGAATGATTTGAGCATGGTGCAGCATTATACTTTCCCATAAGATTGATAATGGATCGTTGCTTACTGCTTCTTCTAATTCTTCTTTTAAATCATATATTTCTTGCGGTAAATACTTTCTGTATAGCCCATGGGTAACAGCATTACCATTACGCATTGGAGCAGCACCTCCGGAATTACCAACGGCATTTTTATTACCTTTTGGTGCTCCACCACGATTGTTTAAGGCGTTCTTGTTACCTCTGGGCGCTCCTGGTTTCTTTTTGGAGTACTCCATATCTTTTTTCAGAGTACTCCTTTCTTTTTTATGGAGTACTCCGTTCATTTGTTGTACCCATTTATCTTTCGTTTTCCATCCACCTACTGTTTTTTCAGAAACAGTTTTTTCGGATGTAGATAATAATTCAGCAATTTTACGGTTAGTAATCTCGCCATGATGTTCTTTAAATATTTGATACGCTTTATCGCGATTCGGACTGCGTTGTCTGGCCATAATTACATAACACCTGCCCCCTTATCCAATTGTTTGCACTTCCTTCTCTAAACACTCAATGCATATATGAGAATTATCCGTATTCGCTTCACGGATATAAATTTTATCAAAATGAGTAATTGTTAATGGCATTTTTAAGGTCCACATGCAAGGTTCATTACAAACAGAGCATGTAGGAACATTTATATTTTCTTCTTCCATTTACACCACCTCACGCTAATCGCTTTATAAAATAAAAAAGCAGCGGATTCGCTACTTTAAATATTTTTATTTACTTTCTGTTTTCTCTTCGAATGAAGATTTTTGTAAATCACGTTTTATCCATAATCCTTTATTGATTAAATCTTTAACTTCTTTCCCTAACAAAAAGTCTACCGTTTGGCTATTTAGCATCTCCCATATACCTATCAATTCTGTATGTTTAGGAGTATTCATAAAATATTCAAACGTTTTTACACCTTCAAAATGTCTATGATACTCTCTATGACATTCTCCGCATAATGGGACTAAATTATCATAGGCGTTTGTCCCGCCCAACTGTAATGCCTTTTTATGATGTAAGTGAACATCTACAGTGGAACAGCATCTTTCACAAATTTTACTTCTACCAGTCTCTTTCCAATAGGCTTGACTTAAATTACGAAACGATTGACACAGTTCTTCATATGTATCCATCATAAATTCTCCTCTTTATATTCTTTAACTTTAACGTAAATTGTAGACCTTGGAACACCAGTCATTTTAGCTATATCATTTACACTTAATCCATTTGTATTTCTATTAAAGTAAAGGTTTAAAGCTTTTTTCACTTGTTTTTCATCTTGCCCTTTACGTCCCATATGTTTCCCCTGCGCTTTAGCTCTTTCTCGGCCTTCAGACGTTCTTTCATTAATTAAGTCTCTTTCAAATTCAGCAATTGCCCCTAACATGGTAAACATCAATTTACCTGCTGGTGTCGAAAAATCAATTTTTTCTTTTATAAATACAACAGAAATATTTCTCTCATCTAACTCACGTACAATTTTATGTAAATCAAATGTAGAACGTGCTAATCGATCTATTTTATAAACAACCAATTTATCACCAGAGCGCAAATATTCTAAAGCGTTATTTAACTCTTCTCGATTCCTTTTTGCTCCACTTTGCTTTTCTGTAAAAATCTTTTCGCATCCATATTCTTTTAACTTATCTATTTGCAATCCTAAATCTTGATCTTTAGTGCTGACTCTTGCATATCCAATCAAAGCCATTATAAAAAAACTCCCTTTCATCTAAAAGTCTTATATCTTTTGTACATTTAATTCTAGACTAACTTCTAGACGAAAACAAGCATTATTTTTCCATCATTATAGATTGCAAATGTCAATGTCTAGAAGTTTCAACTTTTAGACATTTATTACGTTTACAATATTTGGTTTGTGTTGAGTTTGTTTTGTTAAATGCAACACATTTGCCCTTATCTTCCCTTAACAACAAACAAGACGCCACCCAGATTACAGCAGCGCCCACAATAATTGATATTGGTTTAAAAAACAATGATTAACACCTGTTCTGCCATGTTTTCACTATATCTATAATCGTATCCATTAGCAGTCAAAAATGCCTCTACACTTTCTATAACAGAATTCACATCATCTTTTTCAATAACAACTTTCTTTTCTTCGACTAATTTATTTAAGTATCCAGTTAACTTATTTACTGCTTCTTTCATGTAATTATCCTCCTCCTAACCAAATATCCATTTTATTTTAAAGTCACGTAACGATCGACAACAAACAAGACGCCACCCAAATCACGGCAGCGCCTACGATAGTTATTCCTATATGCATGTCACAACCTCATTTTAACTCTATGCTAATCGCCACTATTCCAAGGAATATTTCAAGCGAGTATTCATCTTTACTAATCCCTAACATAAAGGATGTAGGAAATAAGGTATATCCTGTTATACCCTTCATCTTATATTCATCCTCCTAACCAAATGTCCATTTTGTTCTAATATGCGGGTTAGGATTTGCACCTAACATGGTCGGGTCCGCCTTTCTGTAGTAGCCCGATTAGTAAACGTCTACCTTTTCCGTCACCGCATTACGTTTAATGTGTAATTTCTATATCAGCAGCAAGTGATTCTGCATAATACTTATCTTCCTTATACGATTCAATATAGCTTCTTTTCAGAATATCTAAGTAGTTATCTTCCATATATCCACCTTCTTTTTTAGGTGTCTAATTTGTCTAATAATGCTGCGTAACGTTCGGTTACTCAGATTCTTATATTCCATAGGTATATAAGACAACACACAATACTCATACAACGACATTTCTGTTAATGCGACTAAGACTGCGCACGATTGTATAAGGTTTACTTGTGCGTTTAATGTGTAATTTCTATATAACAAAGAAAAACACCCATTATGGATGCTTTAACTTCTGCATATGTTCTTTTACTCGTTCATTACCTTTTTCCCAATACTCTTTATCAAGTTCGAATCCAATGTAATTACGACTAGTGTTAATACATGCTATAGCAGTTGTAAAGCTACCCATACAATTATCTAGTACAATATCTCCTTCTTTTGTGTATGTCTTAATAAGATATTCAAAAAGAGCAACTGGTTTTTGCGTTGGATGAAATGTTTTACTATCCCTCGGAAAATCAATTACTGACTTAGGATAATTCGTATACTTAGTCACATGTACTTTGTTCAACGATTCGTTATTTCTTTTTCCGAAAATCTTTAACTTTCTAGATGTACTTTTACGATAAATCGGTTTTTCTAGTTTTATTAAATCTTGCGGATAATATTTAGGTAACTTTTTATAAAACACTAATACATTTTCATGATTTTTCAAAGGCATTCTGTTGGCGTTTGGAAAACCAGTCGTATGGTTTCCTTTCTTCCAAATCCATTCATATCGAAATAATTCCATATTAGATGCAATTAATTTCGTTGTAAATGGCTGACTTGCTGTTAAAAGAATAGCCCCGTTGTCTTTTATGATGCGTTCATATTGTTCCCACAATGGACCAAACGGAATAATTTCGTCCCATTTACACGCAGTAGTTCCGTAAGGCAAATCGCAAAGGATTAAATCAATGGATTTATCCTCAATCATTTTCATTCCTTCTAAACAATCCATATTAAACACTTGATTCAACATTCTTATAACCGCCCTTTTCTTGCAAAATAAAAGGTACTCATCCCAACTATTAGAATGAGTACCTTTTGTGTAGTTTCTTAGCATTTTTATAAAAAAATACAAAGAAACTGTTCATCTCCTATTTACACGTGTAGTGATACGTGTTATAATATTTATAGAAAAGGAGGTGAACAAATGACAAGTTATAGTTCAAAAGAAATGTTCAAACGCTTAAAAAAAGCTGGATATGAATTACATAGTGTACGTGGCAGTCACCATCATTTCAAACATCCAGTAACAGGGAAGAAGATTCCAGTCCCACATCCCCGTAAAGATTTAGGCGTTGGACTTACACAAGAAATCTTGAAACAAGCAGGGCTGAAATAGCCCTCCTTGTTTCAAATGAACTATAACAAACATTATACACCAAAAAACAAGAAAGGATTCGATATTATGTCAAAGAATGAAAAAGACTATTACGTATATCCTGCTATCTTTAGATTTGATAGCGATAGCGTACTTGTAACTTTCCCTGATTTACCTGGATGTATGACAAGTGGCAAAAATCAAGAAGAAGCCTTAAAAATGGCTAGAGATGTATTAGGTGGTTTTCTAACAATAATGGAAGAAGATAACGACCCTATCCCTTCGCCAACCCATATAACAGATTTAACAGATTTAAACGATAATGAATATGTTTTATTAGTCGATGTCAGAATGCCGCCATATAGAATGACCGATAATGTTAAATTAAAAAAGAAAACACTAACTATCCCAGAATGGCTAGACAAAGAAGCTGTAAATAAAAACATCAACCAATCAAAATTACTCACTGAATCTTTAAAAGAAACATTAGGTTTCAATGATAATACACACACACCCTAAAAGGACGCTTGAAGCGTCCTTTTTTTTAATCAAAAAGAGGTTGAAATTCTGCACCTCTTTGAACCGACACTTTATAGGTAGGCAAGTATCAGCTCAAAGAAGAGCAGAAGCTCTCCCGTTTAGACCATTAAATTAATGAGAATTAAAGAGTGTACACATATACTAGAAAATCAAGAGAACAACGAGATTTGTTATATCTTATTTCCTTCTAGTATTAAAAAAACAACTGTCGATCCACGAAGCAACTGGGTTTACTCCATCAGTAACCAACAAGATAAAGTTTCGGAAGCCTTTCATATATAGTGGGCATTCGTATGACAAAAAATAGCGTTTTTAAGATAAAAAGCCTCAGCCAACCATGCAGAAGAGACTTTCTTTAATTTGTTTCCCTATTTTTTCGTCTGCTCTTCGTAATACCGTTTGAACAGTAGACTTCGATTTATTCATCATTATAGAAATTTCTCCCATCGAAAAACAATATCCTTTAAACATGATATACATTTCCCTCTCTGACTCCGATAATGTAGATAACGCATCATCTAACATGATTCGCTCCCATTCAGAAATTACACTTTCTTTTTCTTCTTTATCCCATTCATATTTTGTCGGTGTACTACGGAAATATCTTTGCATTAATAGCGGGTCACACGCCTTTTCACGCTCATATGCCGCTCTACGTTCAATGCCCCTCTTCGCCCCTGGTTGCTTTGCTGTACGCATCCATTCCAAGGCATATTCTATATCACTAATCATTTCTTTAATTACTTTTACATCTGCTTCCGCAGCAACCTCTTTCGCTTTCTCTAATTGTTTCAATGTTTCTCTGTATTCTTTCATTAATTCTTTCATTTTCATGGTCTATTTCCTCCTTTTAAATAAAAAAGAGGACGCTGAATTATAAATAGGAAAGATTACATTCCTATATACAATCAACGCCCTCTGAATCCGGACTATTAACTTCATTTTTTATGTTTATCCTTATAATATGGTATGTGAAATTTTTTATTTTAAATTTCTTTTCTGTAGTTGCTCAATTACATACCCACCACTGTTAACGCCTATTTTTCTTGCAATTTCTGCATATGTTAATCCTTCTTCTCTCATCGATAAAGCCACTACACATAATTTATCCCAATCTTCTTTTGTTCTTCTCTTTGGAGCATCCGCTGCATATGTACCACCTATATGAGTTCCTAGCTTGTTAATTCGTTTCCCTATCTCACAAACTGTTAAGCAATATTTTGTATTTGCATGCTGTTTACAATTTGCGCAATGCTCGTCCTGTAGGTTTAAAATCTTTATACGGATTTCCTTCTTATCCATTTTCCGATTTCCCCCATTAACCACATATTGGCCATTCTAATTTTTCTACTTGTTGCAGATAATCAACTAGTGCTCGATCTGTTCGTTTCACTACATATGCTCTTTTTTCGAATTCTTCTCGTGGGATAGATTTGCGGCCATTATCATATAGCATAGCTTCATAGTATTCTGCTACCAATTCGATAGGAGTAAAATAAATAACCTGGTCTGTTCTGAATTCTATTAAAAAGAAGCAAATAGCCCCTCTCTCTTGCGTATCCCTTAAAAAATCAATTTGGTGCCTATGAATATTATCTAATGGGAATCTACTTGTTTCCTTAGTAGACTTTGCTTCAAAGTAGATTGCTCTACCTTTGTATACACCGTCATAATCTACTGTAGATTTATCTTGCCAGCAGCTTTTCGTTATTTGTCCTAGCTTATTTGTTTTTAATACTTTTACAGGTGTAGGACGTTTATTAATTATTGCCACCATTGCTGATTTATACATTCGATTTGTAATGTTTAATAGATGCTCAAATGCCATCCCTCTATTTGCATATCCCATGATTTTCCCTCTTTCTATCGTTATTACTATTTTCTTATACAAAAGGATTATTTGGTTAAGTTTTCAAACTTAGCTCTGCCTATTACTTCAACTTTAGTCATACTAGTGATCCATCTATTAATAAAACGCTATCCTCACAATCACAAAATTCCGCGTGTAATTTATTTATTGGAGTGTCTATGGTAGGTCTAGCAAGACTAACCAAATATGTTGATAACGCTTGTTCACGCGTTAACTCTACTGGAACAGCTTCTTCTTTAACTTGTTCCGCACTATCACCAGCGACATTTTCTACATATATTTCAATCGCTTTATCCACATCGCCATTTACCGCAATTAACGCATAATATTCATGCTTATTAAACTCAAAGTATTTCATATCCATTCCTCCTTGAATATAACCAATAACTTGTCATATACTATCTATGCATCTAGGTTTTCATTTTGATCGGAGCAGTTAACTCTTGTTGGCTGCTCTTTTATTGCTTGTTCACTTCCACCCAAACTCCATGTTTCATTTCCCAACCTTGGTTGTACAATTGGAATATTTGTTTTTCTACTTGAGACATTTTCCTTTCTTTTTGCTTTTCAAGATCTTGCAGTTCCTTTTGTAGTGATTTAATCTGATTCTCATACTCTTCAAGTGCTTGCATATCTGTTTTTACATAATGCTTATAAGCTGCAACTCTTTCTTCTGGCCACTTGTCCATATCTATTCCCCTTTTCTCCAAAATGAAATTTTTATTAATCATCTATTAGGACCATTCGAAGTCGTTTCGTGCTATTTCCACAGCGTTTTTCATATATAGGGAAAGTCATATACCTCAAAAAATCTATTGACTTATTAGTTTCCGCATGAATTTCTGCTATTGTCCCTTCTGTAATGAAACGCTCGCCTTTATACAATGCGTAAATTCGTCTGTACCACGGTTTCCCCATATTTATTCTCCTTTCAACTAAAATAGCGTTTTTATTAAGAAATTTTTTCTAATTCATGTTCGGCATACCATGTAGACGGTCGTCCTATGATGTTATACTGAAATCCGAATGCAGGATTATTTAATGCACACCACCAATGATCAACCGTAACTACTTCGCCAGTTTCTTTAATCCGAACCCTTTCACCATCTTCAAATAGATGTGTTCTTTCTTCCATATTGATTTCTCCCTCCAATTAAGGATTTTGTTTAGTATTCTGTTGAAGCTATAATGCATGGGCTTGTAATGTTGTCATTTTTAATTACCCATTCAAATGTCTTGCGGACTACTATCGAATCTCCAAGTGGTCTTCCACATTGGAAATTGTCCTTTTCACTTTCTGGCAACTCATCTATGTCTACATACGTAACTTCTTGCAAACTAACTTCCCCGACGAACCCTTCGTTTATATCTTCATCTTCAAGGCCACATTCTTTCTTGTAATACGCTTTTGCTTGTTCTTCATTTTCAGCGCAAACCCAATCGCAATCATTCATTTTAAAAACTTTCATTGTAATCCCTCCATAGCTAATTTCATTGCTTCATGTAAACTATCCGATGACCAATGTCCCTCGTCTGCTAATGAATCATAAATCTCATTCGTTGTTAGTCCTACCATGAGTTCAACTTGAATTCTTCTAATTAACTTTCCGAAGTTATTTGTATAATTCAATTGATCCACCCTTTTCTCTAAAATAACTATTTTATTAAGAAAACTTATTTGCATTTTTCAATTTAACGTTTTCTAATTCAAGTTCACTTATTCTCCTTTGTAACTTTTTAATTGTGTTTATTGCCATAAAAGCAATGTCTTGAGCTTCTTTTTCGTATTCTTCACGAGTCAACGATCCATCTGTATTACCTCTCAGATGCCACAATTCCGATAACGTTTTATCAACTCTCATTTCTCATTCCCCTTTTCGATTAATCTTTATAAGGTTGCCAATTCATACCGTCCAAATTAATAGTTTCTTTTCCGTAAACTTTGCGCCCACGCCCTTGCTCAACTTTGGTTATTTCGTACCACTTGCCAGTATCATCATCTTTCACAACCCCTTTACTTGGCTTGTAAGAGAATGAAAACACCTTTTCACCATCTACATAAAACGGATACATTGTAACCCTCCTTTCCGACCAAATAACGCTTTGGTTATAAATCAGCTACTTTAAAAATCCTTTTATCACAATCAATACAATACGCAAATTTACTGTCCTTATAATTTAGATAATCATGAAAATCTCCATTCTCACGTTCGCTCCCATCGAAATTGTGTCTCCAAATAGATGAACCAGATATTTGTACTTTCGTATAATACCCTTCATTAGAACCACAATGAGGGCATTCATCTATTGGCGCTTTGACTTCATTCATTTCATCCCCTCATTTCTCTACAAAATTCAAAATGTATTACTTTACAAATCCACTTCGAATACAAATTTCAAAAGATACATAGCGAGCGTGATAAGAGCCCACGCTATCGCTACGACTGCAAAATCCGCTTTCTTCATTCAAACCACCACACTGCAATAGTAATCACCCAAACTAGCGCAATCCACTTCGTATCACTCATTGTCACATCCACCACTTTCTGCTCTCAGTTAAACTTTCTTTGGTTGAGCACCGTGTACTACTGCAGCACGCGGCAAAAAGTTTCTAACAAGATATAATGCTTCATGTTCATCTTTTGCATTGATATCTACATTTAGCTCACCTATCATTGGCGGGATCTCATATGTAACTACAAATAGATACATCTCAATACCCACTCGCTTGACGCACAAAGTTTTCTTTGTTTTTCTCTTTATAAGCACGCACAATATCTTCGTATTTATATCCATATAAGTAGCAAAGACGGAAGAAAATGCCGAACGCTCTGCTCAAACGGGTCATTGCTACATTAAGATTTTTGTAATAACACCAGGATTTTTTAGCAGCCAATGTATCTTGTATGTACCATTCGAACAATAAATTGACATTCGATACATTATTTTTCATAATGTGTTGATAACAAAAGTGCGGCACAATTCTACGTTTCAATGTATACCGGTCTAACTCAATAACAATATTCATAAGGAAGTGAAACCCATCTATCAATTCTTCAAGAAGACCTTGCTTTGGTGTTCCGAATTCTACACTCCACATTTTGAATGCTCTTGTTTCATTCCATGCTTCACTAATCTCTACTACTAATGCACGGAATAACATATCTAATTTGTCAGTACCTGTATAAGCGATACGCTTGTCTAGTTCTTTTTGCATTTCAATCAGTTCCGTAATATCAAAAGTTTGTTCCATCTCTTCTTTAGTGATAACGTGCAATTTTGATACATGTCTCATTGTGCATATACCCCTTTACGAAAGTCTTTAATAATGTTGCCTTGTTCATCAAAATAAACGATCTCCCAGTGCGGATGAAATCTAAACTTATGAGGATTTCCATCTAGTACAATAAATAAATCGTTTTTACAATTCCCAACAATCGTTCCCATTTTTCCTTGTACCTCAACGCGCATCCCTCGTTTAGCAAAATGGATTTTTCTGTAACGGCACATTTTTTGAAATGGCTCCTCCTTACCAAAAAGCGTACTAATATCAACAACATCCTTGTATTCACAAACGATAAATCCTTTAAATATTTCGAAAGGCATATCTATATAACCTAGCTTTTTCATTTGATTATAGTAGTGATATTTAGCCATTGTTTCATTTTCTTTTTCTACAATATGCTCACAACGCCATTGTGGAAAAATTGTATAAACACGGAATTTATACAGACTTTTCATCGCATTTCCTCCTGTTCATTATTGTCACAATCAGTAAGACCGCCAATTCTATCTCGTCCAATTCCCATAATTGGCGGTCTTTCGTTCTATAACACTCCAAATCTATTAACAGATCGATTAACTTTTGTTTCCGCAATTACTTATTTCACCTGCATCACATTTCATTTTCGAATCTTATCGAATACTCTAATTGCTATAGCGGACAAAATTCCCAATATTACAAAAATAATTAACGTATCCAGATTCATATCAATTTAACCCGCTCTATCTTCGTTGAAAAATAATATTTCTAGCTCATCCGGGTCCACTTCATATCGTTTACCAGAATTGATAATCATAATAGCAACCTTCCCTGTCTCTTTATCTTGATGTAATACTACTGAAGCATTTACATCATCACTAACATAATCACCAGAATGGAATTCATTATTTCTTCTATTTTTGGAAGCGAAGACTCTGCGGCGTTCTTCCCAATATTGCTCGTCTTCTGTTGCTAACCGACATTGATCAGCATATTGCCAGCCTTTATCTCCTGCGTTCATTACGTTTGTATTTCCCCAAACGCCATATACCTTAATTCTCCCTGTTTTTGAATCTATATCTAAGCACTTAACTCTCGCAAATGTTGTATAATCTTCGCACTCAAACGCTACCCAATCACCTAATTCAAAAGGCGTTTTAATAAATACCGGTACTGGAATGGCTGCTACTGCTATTTTCATTTCGAATTCCTCCATTTTATACATACTCAATTACAAATTGTGGTTTAAATTCCGTACTATCTAAGAAAATTCTTATCTGTTGTGGTTCCTGGGATTCTCTTGCTTTCCTGCAAAGTTCTTCTGCTGCTTCCCAATCAAAATTACTATTGTGCGCTCTGTTATAACGCCATATAGCTGTTACATAATCGATATACATATCAAAGTGATTATCCTGTCTTACCGAGCGCGGCAGCTCGTCCGCGCTCCATACATCGCAAGGAACAATCACCAGGACGTCTACAAAGTCCGGATGTCCAGGACGATGTTTTATGTTAGCTTGTTTGATATCAAAGGGTTCTCCGCGCATCACAACTTTTGTATCTTTTATATTTGTTATAACGGGTGGATCAATAAACAAATTCTCCGAAAAAATCGTCAGTTGCTCTTCCATGTTGATCACCTTCTTGTAATTGCAATGTATATACTAGCTGTTTATCTAACAATGTCCCCATTGCAGCATGCATCCACAAGTGTCCACCAATCTTTCTTTGTAAGAATTGCAGAATCGACAAAATTTCATCGTTAGATAGTTTTACAAACACACCTAATTTTTCTTGATTGAATTTACCACCGCGCTTTTCAATCTCCAGAGAAATGTTGTTTTCTTTTACATATTGTTCTGCTTTAACCAAATTAAGCTGTCGTACTTTATGCTGCCCGTACTTTTTTGTAATCAGCGTTAGCATATCTTTAAGCACTAATGTATCAACTACTTTTAATTTACTTTCTATTTCGCCGCGACAGCTTTTACAAAGCGTTTTCTCGCACCCGTCGATATACATATTTTTCACATCAGCAGCAGGAATGGTATCCCCACAAATATCACACCAATCACCGCTATCAAGCCAAGAATGATTCATTACTTTCAACTCCCTACCACTTTATTTTTTACGGTTAAAAATTTATTAATATTTATATTTTTATATACATAATTTTTTAATGGCCGCTTGTACATATATTGTGATATACTTGCAAATGTAAATTTATTTCGAAAATCCTTATTGGGTACCCGTCTTCACGATGGGTCTTTTTTATGCATTTTTGCGTATTTGTTCAACCACTTCCGGATTCCCACCTATTTCTGCAAGACGATCTGCAACGCCAAGCACATCGTTCCGCTCTTTATTTCTACGATATTGATCTCGTTTCTGTTTTTGCGTGTATAATTCAATTAGTTCTTTTTCAACTGCAGCTGCTTCGTCAGCTTGTTGATTACATAACTCCTTTAATTCTCTTGCAGCTGTTATTTCGCCATCACTCATAGCTCTATCGCATTGACGCAGCAAGATTTTACGATTTGTCGTATACTCACGAAGTTTGTTTTCTAACTTTCCAGCTCTCTGTATATGTTCTGGAAGCACTCTATCAGCTAATCCCATTCATTTCACCTCAATTTCAGCTACATCGATAAGGATGCAGCTGAAAGATATATGAATTACTGTTACGCAATAATAAATACTTTTTTGTTAGCGATTTCATCTGCTAGTTTTTCAGTTAAGTAGTTTTTAATGTTTTCAATCGCTAGCAATTTCCATGCTCCACCGTCCGCTTCAAACAACGCACATTTCGGCCCATTTTGCATACGGAAAACAAAAGGGCTTACTGGTTGTTCTACTTCAACAAACGTGCGAAATGGTTGTAACATGACAGGATTCGGAACTACCACATTAGCTCTCGTTGCAACACCCGTTTGAGCAACGACAGATTGTGAAACTCCATCATCACCAAATTGATTTACTGCTTCTTCACGAATATTTCCAACCACCTTCAGCATTACATCACGATCATCATTTTTAACAAATGCAGATTGCAAGCTAATATTAAAGCTCTCTGCATCATGAAATCTTTCGAATGTAAAGTGTGGGACAAAAGCCTCGGCTCTGATAAAAACATTACGGTTATAATCACCATTAACTTTTGTGAAACAAGAGATATTTTTAGGATTTTCAACATGAATCATTAACAGATGATCACCGTCGAATTCTGACTTGATATAATCTACTAATCCAGACAAACTGCTAACAGTGATTTCAGATGCTGTTGGTTCCTTTACGGCATATAACGGTTGAGTAGAATATGGTCGATTATTAATTCTTTCAACCTTTACTCCTGCTGTTTCTAGTAAGTATTCCATTGCTTGTTTAATCATTTTTACAGCTCCTTTACGGTTTATTAGTTAGTTAGTTTGTTGTTTACGAAAATCCACAACGGATGGTTCAAGTGTTTTGGGCTTATTTTGCGTTTCTTCTGAAACTATTTTTTCACCAATGTCATTAGCAATATCACCATCCCTATCAATGAACATTTGCCCCTTAATACCAGAAGATAATTCTTGCCCAACGATTTCACCTGTAGCGTCTTGCCCCATTAAAATCTTAGTGCCTATTTCTTCAGTTGGAGCTAAAGTAGATTTTGCTTGGACAATACAATCCAACACTTCACGTTTTTTTGTACCAGAAAGCGTTAAGGTTAATGTGATTTTTCTTTTTTTAGTTGGATCCGTGTTTGGATCTGCTATGTTCTCTAAAACCCGTTGGAACTCTGTATCAAATCTTTCTGCAAGAGCCCCTTCGGCAAATGTATTTAAATCAATTGCCATTTTGTACAACCTCCCTATACTAATCTTGGACGCCAAACTTTTATGTAATCTATTACTTCCTCGAAGTCCTTCTGGCGTACATTGTGATAGCTATTTACAGCAAACCTTGCATATACATCTTTCCAAATTGCCGAAAATACCTTTCTTCTTGTATCGTGAATATTTTTATTCACAATCCCTTCATCCCAAACCTTATAAACTCGACGGCTGACAGCATTTCTAATTGCAGTTTGTTGGCTATAATCCACCGTCATACGTTGATTAAGATCATTTTTAATTTCTTGCATTTCTGTCTTAATCTGACTCAGATCCTCCTCATGAGTAAGAGTTAATTTTAAAGTGGCTACTAATTGTTCTCTAGAAGTCGGAAGAGACGTTTGTTTCTGTTTTATATACTCTTCCATCCGATTAAATTCATTTATGAACATTTCTTTAAATTTAGCTGCCTTTTCACCTGTATATCCCATTATCAAGAACATCAGACCATCTCGTTTAAGAAGATATTTCTTATTTCGTTTTCCACTTCGATCTCTATATACACTCACGCCAAAATTGGCTTCAGCAAATTCCTTGCTGCATTGCAATCCTTCGATAGAACGAATAACTTTTGCATGTTCTTTATCAAACACTTCTGCCACAGTAAGACTATCTGTTACAACTGCATCACCATCTATAAATACTAAATGACTAATTGGTTCCTGAATGGATTGTAACGAATTCACTATGAAACCTCCTTTAATCACTCAACACATCATTGCGCTGAGTGATATATCAGTGATTAATTTTCATTTTCTTGAGTTTCATGGACTTGTTCGAACAAAAATACTAAGTTTTCTAGCTGAATACCACCTCTTTCAACTTCATTCAACAAAGTAGTAATATCACGACCCATGTTAGACCTCCTGTTTGTTGAATTTAATTCAACATATTGTTTTGAAAAATCATTTCAATAATTCCGCGTAGTCAATATGTAAAACGGAACATATCCTCTTTAAACGGAAATCTGGAATGTTAACATTGCCTTTTTCTATTTTATTAATAGATGATCTATCCTCATAACCTACTAATTTAGCCAATCTTTCTTGAGATAAACCTTTACGTTCTCTTTTTTCTTTAATGATTCGAGGATTATAAGAAATTGTCATTCAATCACCTCACTCACGAATACATGATACCATCATGTTGAATTTAATTCAACATTTTTTATTCACCCCCTGCATTTCACTAATTCAACATATGGTTGAATTTAATTCAACCATATGTTAAGATGTTGAATGTAGGGGGTGAAACAATGGAAAACATATTCGGAAACAGGTTAAGAGAATTGAGGAAAGTGAAAAAAATGACACAGCAAGATCTCGCAGACAAATTAACTTTATCCAAATCTCTTATTTCCAAATATGAAAACGGTGCAGCTAAACCTTCTTATGAGGTTTTAGAACAATTAGCACATATATTTGATGTAAGCGCAGATTATTTAACTGGTAAAATTAACACTTATATCGATGATGAAGATAAAGAAAAACAAATTAATTATTTATTACAGAAATACAATAAATTAGATCAAGAAAAAAGAAATAAACTTATAAAAGTTCTTGATGCCTTATTGGAATTATAAGAAGGTTGCTAGCGCAACTTTCTTTTTTATGTTCATATTATATCACAAAACAGAACATTTGTTCTAGTTTGGTTCGATTATTTTATATACTTATCACATAAAATGTCTATTTTATAGACATCCATAGTATAAACATATTATTCGATTTATAATTCTCAGTATGAGAGAATTTAGCAAAATGTTGAAAAAGATGCGAAATTCACACGGGTTAACTCAAGAAGAATTAGGAAATAAGCTTAATTTAAGCCGCGGTCAAATTAAGAACTACGAAAATGGTTTTGAACCAGACTTAGAAACTTTAGATCGTATCGCCTCCTACTTTAACGTACCTGTTGATATTCTTTTAAACAGAAATATAAAACCTAACACAAAAATTATTGAAAATACACTAATTGAAATTCAACAGATAATCGCTTCCATGAATGATGAACAACGAGAAGATTTTTGTAAAAAGTTACTTCCTTACGCAAAATTCTTAGATAAAGATATAAGGATATAGTTTTTAAAATCCTTCGTTCTTTTTCATGGCTTTATTTTACATGGAAAAATATTCTGATTCTAGCGGTAAAATGTACATAATTTTACAGTTTTATCAAGACAGCTAACAAGCTGTCTTTTTTGCGTTTGGTTCGACAAAACACGACAACATTCAACATATTTATTTGTTAATATTAGAAGGGGTACCGCCAGCATTTCGGAAAAAAACCACGCTAAGAGTATGCAAGATTTTATACAGTTTTTGGCTCATTTAGTAACAAAGGAGAACCCTAAAATCGCGCAGGATAGCAATGTATAAAAAGATGCATAGAATTATAGGAAAAGAAAAAGGCGAATTTCTTGTGAGAATAAGATTCCGCCTTTTTCCTCGCTACCGATAATGAGACGTTATGTTAACCTTATATGAATATGGTATTCATTGTTCTTTAGAAATTAAATTCAAAAGGATATTTATTTGCCATAAAGAAAATATAAACTTAGATTATATAATATTTATTCCTCTAATAAGGTGGTTTTAGATGAACTATAAGGAAAAAGAATTTACGTTAGATTTGAAAGAAAAGATAATTAACATAGAACAAAAACTTAGAAATGTTTCTGTTCAATTACTACAAAAATACGCCCCTTTATTTGTTAAAAAGGATATGGAGCTTTTTATTGAGCTTGAAAAAAGTAAAAAGGATACCTTTGAAATAGGTTATAAATCATCAATATTACTGGCAGTGACTGATGCACAAGGGGATATGATTGATTTTTATACGATACCAATTTGGGAATGTAATCGTCATTTTTTTGGTCTCCCAGTTTCAATAAATCTCCCTGGAAGCAAAGTAATGGGGGAACTTATTGATGAATCAGAAAAAGACATTCAAATTGAACTTAAGGAACATCTAGAAGAATTCTTAGAGTTACCAGACTAAAAACAAATTTCTGTTATTCAACTAGTAAATAACTAATGTTAAACAAACTAAATCTATTTACTTCCAATAACGAATTTTATGTAAATAAGCTACCCATATGGACAGCTTATTGTATTTTTGGTTTAGCGTGGTTTTTTTCCGAAATGCTGGCGGTACCCCTAGAATTAATATATGCAGATACTATTTGGAGAGGATGTATAATAGATGGGCTTTAGATTTCGAAAAAGTATAAAAGTGGCTCCTGGCGTGAAAATAAATGTTACCCACAAAGGTGTCGGTGTTTCCGCTGGTGTAAAAGGTGCGCGTATTAGTACTGGTCCATCCGGATCACGAATTACAACTTCTTTACCTGGCACCGGAATCTCATATGAACAACGTATAGGAAAAAAGAAAGGGTCTAAACAAAGTACAAATAGATCAACTAACCAAAAGTCAACAACTGTTAGTTCTAATGAACAATCATATACACAACCAAAAACTTCCGTAAAAAAAGAATTAAAAACTTTTAAAGTGACTCCTTTTCGTGTAAAGGATAACAAAGCAAATTCTTTCGCTAGAAAACTAATGAAGCCACTTTCTGTAATTACAGGCGCTTTCGCGGCCCTATTCTTGATTATGATGCTTGTTATTCCTGCTCTTATCCTAGCAGCTATCTCTTTCTTATGTTATAAAAATATAAAAACACCATTTGCAGCTGTATGCCCAGGATGTAATGCTAAAAATCTATTGATTTATAAAGAAAAGAAGATTGCTTGTCGTAAATGTAAAAGCACTCTTATAATTCAAAAATAAATTTATACTTTTATGCTTTTATGCTATACTCTATATAAGCAATGCATTATAAGAACAGATATTTTTGCATATAATAAAAGAAGAGATGCTGGATACATCTCTTCAAGTAACTGCTACCGTCAGGGTGGCGGTTATCATAAGTTATTTTTTCCTTTGAAAACCACCCCTGTGCTTGCGACGGCGAGGAGTGGTTTTTTCATTGTTTTCTTTAAGAAAACTTCTTTTGAAAACAAATGCAGATATTTCACGTACAATTGCTTTCGCGATTTCTTTCAAAAGTTCTACAATGAAATCCATAATTATCACCTCCTTTCCTTCCAGTTGGAAAGAAGGGATAACAAACCACCCTCACAATATGCAGTTACATACAGTCTACCACACTATCCTATTAGAAGAAATATCATTAGAATAAACTAAATTCCTATTGTAACAATACCAAACATAATACCGTGCTGTGGATAAGTGTATTTATCCACAGAAAAAGACCGACATTTATTGTCGGTCTTCGTATTTTCTCTTCTTTTTTCCACAAACTTCTGCTATCATTAAAAGAGTAGATATATAAATTGCAAATGTAAATTTTTTATATAAATTTAAACAATTAAAAAACCCCGACTTAATTTTCAAAGGTTCGTAGAGTTTGGCCGCTCCTGCTAACCGATGAAAATTGGAAAATGGAGATCGAGGTTTGTTTTCACATATTTAATTGCTACCTTTATGATAGCATAAACTAAAAAAAATGTGAACAACAATCCTCTAATTTCCTATACCCATTTTTGGACGGGGTGGAAAATGGAGGATTTTTATTATGTCTGTAACATTCAAAAAAGCTAAAAAGAAAACAAGAAACGAATTACAATTACCTATCTTACACTTTGTTTGTATGGATGACTGGATTGAAAAAATAGGTGATAAAGCATTTACAGCATGGTTAAAATTTTATACCTGGTGTAACCGTGAAGAAGATGAAAACGGGAATCGCCCAGAAGATGATGTAATTCCTTCTAGCTTGACTAAAGTTCAGAGACGTTTAGGGGTAGGAAAAGATACTTTCTATAACAAAATCTTAAAACCACTTTGGAATTATGGTTTGATAGATGTGTTCGAATACAAATCTGAAGATTGGAAAGGCCAAGGCAATGTAAATATCATTGTGTATGAATATCCACAAAATGAACATGCTCTATCTACTAAGCCATTAGAAAAAATTCGTGATTACGATACGGACTATACATCTCAAGCAAAAACTTTCGCCAAACTTGGTGGACGTCCTAAAAAAACGGGAGAAGCCCCCCGTTCTGAAATAGAACAGGGGGATGGTTCTCAAATAGAACAGGGGGGGTTCTCAAATAGAACAGGGCCCCGTTCTGAAATAGAACCCAATAATGTTTCAAATAATCTATCTAATGTTTCAAAATCTAATAATGTTTCAAAACCATCAAAGAATCTATCTATCTTAAATAGCATCGAAAATACAAATTTATATGATACTACAAAAATGGTGCTTAATAGAAAGATAGACAGAATTACTAATAAAAAGTTAGAAATTATTCTTTCTCTTTTTGACATCTATAAAACGGAGATAAATGAAGTTGCGTTTAACGCTGTATTAAATCGTGTACTAGATTCTTCTGTGAAAAAGAGCTTTAAAGGGTTATTAGAGCAATCTATAAAAACAGAAATTGCTAGCTTGCCTAAAGAAGAACAAAATTCTAAAAAACGTACAGAAATGATTCCAGATTGGAAAAAAGAAATAGATCAAGAAGATAACTTGCCATTACCCGCAGAAGAAAACGGACATGCTGAAAAAAATTTAGATGATGAACGTAAACATTTAGAAGAAATATTAAAGAAATATAAGCGTTAGTGATTAGATAAGGCGTTTACAATGTTGGGGGGGAGTAAAATGATAAAATCATATACACATTGGACTGTTTGGAATACCGAAGATGGAAAAAAAGTCATTGCAGATAATAATGGAACCATAATGGACAGAGATACAGCATATGAAACGATGCGTTTGATTCAAGAGTTTTACGATAGTGTATCAGATTCGGAAATTACAGATTGCAATAAACAACTACTAAAAGAACAATATGTAGAATTAGAGGAATGGGAACAGCAATATAAAAAACGCCAAGAATATGAACGAGAATATAAACCTACTTATATGTTCATTATCAAGAGGATAGATCAACCTGGTTATAAATTTAAATTCGGTGGTCATCGCGTTCATGATTTTGATGAAAAAAGAAAATTAAACACAATCAAAGAACAATTGGATTTAAGATTAGCTAACATTGGGAAAGAATCCGAAGTTCCTATTGAATTAGTAAGTTCGTTCATATATGTACATAATGCACCCGGAATTTATAAGCATATATTAGAGGTATATGGGCATTTTAGAGACGATTTTGGCTGGTTCGTATTGAATGATAAAGTTTTTGATAAAATCATTAATTACATAGAAAATGAAATGTTAGAGGTGTAAGTATGTCGTTTAGCACTGAAGTTATTAATCAAAGTATGAATAATATTGGAGGGTATATTGCACTATACTTTGGCCCTCCAATATTACTCATAGCAATACTAGTAATAATTGTATCTAGATATTTTGATGTATATTTAACTCGACAATTGTTCGGTATAGCTGCAGTGTGTATATTTGTTGGTTGGTGTATATATGTTTTTAATTACATTAGCTTAAAGTAAAAGTATTAACGGTATTGTGTATTTCTATATATCTAATTGGTTAGAATGCTACTGTCGTAAAGAAAAAACAATTAGGAGGATGATTTATGTGTGATTTCTCTACGTTTAGACTTTTACCAGATTGGAAGCCACCTATTTTTCATGGAAAAACTGTAAGAAGTAATATTTCCCAAAGTTTGTGGCGTAAGAAAATTAGGCAAACTCTTCTAGAATCTCATAACTTTACATGTTGTATTTGTAATCATAATGAATTAAAAGAAAATTCAAGGAAACTACATGCACATGAAGTTGAGGAATATGATCTAGATAAATTAGTATGTTGTCTGCAAGATATTCAGTTGTTATGTGCTAAATGCCATGCTTTTAGCCATTTTCGGTTAACTTTAGCAAGAGCGACACCTAAACAAATAACAGAGTTAGAAAATCATTTTATGCAGGTAAATAATTGTGAACGAGAAGACTTGCGTAAATACCTTTGTTTGAAGAGAAAACATGAAGACGAAATTATTAAAGAATTATATACAAGATTAGGTATACAGAACGTAATTAGGCGAGTTAACTATAAAGTTACTTATAAAGTGAATGAATGTGTACCTTTTTACAATGAAATTGTACTCCAATTAAAAAATAAAGGCTTATTATATGAAATGTAACTCCTCTTTTTTTACATAGAGAGGGATATTTATTAAAAAATTTCACGTACTTTATTAATTTATAAAAATATTAACCATATCATTAAGGGATTCTTTATTCAAGTGTATTTATGTATAGGCATTACTTAGAATTGCAACTTAAAAATTTAAATGTCCAATTAAACCAGATTGTAGATTTTTTAGGTTACTTACATGATATTCAATTTATTTGGGACAAAATGCATCCACAGGTTAAAAATCAGCTTGATTTAAAGAAATCACATTTAAATCATATTAGAGATATAGTCCATGTGTTTGTAGATATTGATCCTAAAGCATCTAACTTACGCAAAGTAAAAAGTACCGTACGAGTCAGAAATTATGAGTCTGCTTGTACGATACTTTTTATGTTATTCGGGTTTCTTACTTTCGAATAAAGTAGCTATTTCAGCATCATTGATAGATTCTTTTCCATACTCAATTTTATTAAATAAGTCATTGAGCATTTTTCTTAAAGATTGAATATTATTAGCTAAACTACCATCCATGCCTACATTCGATATCTCTTGAACTCTTCCGTTTTCCAATTGCTTCAATTTATTGCTAATCTCTAGAACCTCTGTGGAATATTCATTTTTAACATCAATTAATTTTTCTTTTTTCATTATGTATCACCTTTCTAATTCTACTTATGAATTTTTATACTCTTATTTTAGAATTTCACGTACTATATATCAAATAATAAAATACATAATGATTTTTAGAGAATATTGTAACATTTCGACGAAGACAAGGGTTTTCCCCCTCTATAACGAATGTTATAACAAGAGGTGATGGTGCTATGACAGAGAAAATAGGCAACTCTCAATCTATATATGTAAGCAAGGACGTAGCGACGATGCTAAAGATCCAAGAATCTACATTGCGTAAATACTGTATCATGCTCGAGGAACATGGTTACCATTTCCATAAGAATGAGCACGGACATCGCGGATTTATGGATAACGATATTATAACGCTAAGGAAGTTAATTGAAATTAAATCACACCCTGATATGACGTTAAAACAGGCTTGTAACGCAATAATGACATGGGTTAAAGAAAAAGATATGTCAGAGGTTGATACGGATGTTATAACGAAAACTGAGCAACATGACGAGCGATATAACGAGTTAAAAGAAATGATTCAGCAGCAAAATGAATTGCTAAAGCAAATGGCTATAAAAATGGATGAGCAACAGCGCTACATTGATGAGAGATTAGAAAGACGAGATCAGCAACTTATGAGTGCTATACGTGAGATGCAGGAGGAAAAACGTGTATTATTGGAAACTGCAGCAACGAAGAAAAAAACTTGGTGGAAATTTTGGTAAGAATATAAATAAAGTATAGATGGAGGAGAATAAAATGCTTTGTACTATGGTATTGGATGGTCGTTTTAGAAAAAATTTGCAACAACCATATGAATTATATTTTCAAACTTATACGGATAGAATATCTCCTGTTTTCGAAAATATAGATCAGGAAGCTGAAGAAGTTGCTAAAAATGCTTATAACCAAATGATGATGAATATAGGTTATGAGGATTGCGATCCTGGCGATTTCGCAGATGATGCATGGGAATTTGGAATAGATTATTATCAAAATGTTGCGTTAATGAGATACAACACAAAGTTAATGTGGATTTCTACAATGTATCAATTTTGGGAACAACAGGTTAGAAGATTTTTATATAAAGAAATGACTCGCAGCGGCTATAAAGCTTTTAATAAAAATCAACAAGAAATAGAATATAAAGATTTTTGTAAAAATATCGTTAAAATAAAGGAGTTCTTCCTTAAATTTAATGTTGATGTTGAAACTTTACCATGTTGGGAAAAAGTAAACGAGCTAAGACTATTAGCTAATGTAATAAAGCATGGGCCAGGTGAATCCGCTGAAAAGTTATTGAAAATCAGACCAGATATTTTCGATTCCTCATGTATATCAACTAATCTATTAGATTTATATCAAACGACCTTAAACGATGTGGTTATTAATATAAGCGATCAAGATTTCAAAATGTATGCAGATGCGTTGAGGGATTTTTGGGGAGAGTTGCCAGATAGAATGTTATTGAAATAAAAGTACCTAAAAAGTTAATGAAATAATTTACAGTAGTAGCTTGATTATATAAAAAGAGATTCTAATGCAGAATCTCTTTTTATATGTAATGTTTTATTGATACTTATATAATTATTATATTATTATTAATAAAATGTTGATATTTATCTATATTTTAGATAGAATTAAGATACCATTATATAAGTATTACATAATCGAAATGTAAGTATTAATGAAATTTAAGGAGACGATAAAATGACAAAAGTATTTGCGATTGATCACGGTAATGGTGCCGTTAAAATGCGTACGGATGTGTTTAAGAAGACACTTCCAGCGATCTATTCCTTTGCGTCTAATGTTGGCGAAGCATTATCTGGAGGCAAAATGAAGCTTAAAACTTATAAAGTTGATGGCGCTGAGTATGTATGGGGAGATGACATCATTAAAGTAAATAATACATTGAACACATACGCTCAACAAAACCGTTATAAAACTAATCAATATATAACATTATCTAAAATTGCACTAGCTGAGATGGCAGCGAAAACAAATGTAAAAAGCTATGATGAAGTTCTTGTTGTAACTGGTGTTCCAAGCCAAGAAATTGGCACAAGAGCAGTTGAGGAAATCAAAGAAGTGTATCAAGGGACTCATGAGGTCGAAGTAAATGGTAAAAAGGTAACTATTAATGTAGTTGATGTAATCGTTCTGGCTCAACCAGTAGGAACAGTTATGAGTCGCTATCTAGATGAAGATGGTTTTGTTGCTGATGATTCCTATGAAGATATGACGGTTGGTATTATTGATATCGGTACAGGTACAACAGATTTAGATGTAATCTCTATGCTGCGTCGCGAAAAAGAATCTACTTCAGTTCCAAAAGGAATGCACGATGTATATGAACCAATCGTTTCTAAAATAAAAAAAGAAACAAGTGCTGCTATTAATGATTATAAGTTGGAAAAAGTGTTCGAAAGCGGGGAATACCAAGCTTCTAAACGTATGGATCCAATCGACTTTAATGAAGAGAAAACGGCTTCAATTAAAGAAGTTTACGATTTTATTGTAAACGGAGTGAACAATGCATGGAAAACATTCGACCGTTTTGACGAAGTGCTTGTCTCTGGCGGTGGCGCGAATACTTTCCATGAATTATTGGAAGAATGGATTGGTAAAGTAACTAAGTTAGAAGAAAGTCAAACTGCGAATGTAGAAGGCTTCTACAGATACGGTAAATTTGAGGTAGGCGAAGAAGATGGCGAATAAGACATACCTTCTGTCTTATGACGATGTACTAGATAAAGACATTAAAGAGTGGCTAGAATCTTTACCACGTAATAGAAAAGCCGAAATGGTTCGTACTGCTATTAGACATTATATGCATACGAGTGGTTCTATTATTATTCCTCCAGTGAAAGAAGAAAAAGTGGAACCTAAAAAAAATGAGAGGAAGCGTCCTAAATTAAGTAGGGGCGGTAATTTCGAAAAAGAGTAATTACAAATGAATACAAAAAGAGAAAGCTCTTCCCAGCTTGCCGGCAACGAAAGAGCTTTCTCTACACTATGAAAATCTGAAAGGATGATTGAACAATGTCAAATACCCTTATCAAATTAACAACTAGTGAACCTATTCTACCACAAAAACGTAGCAAAAAGGAATTGTTCGGAACATTTCGGTATTTTTTTAGACATCACTATAATCGATTAAATAAGTGGTTTGGAATTGATGAATGTAAAAGTGATCGCATTTGGTACTATGGAACAATCTTTCTTATGTTTTTTCTTCCTGCTGTTACATATGTCGTTTCTAATTTAATATGGTCCTAAATGAAGATATGATATAATAAATTTCGGGTATACTGGGCTATCTTCTGTGAGGATGGCTCTTTTTTATTATGGTTATACTATTATAGGGAGAGAACATTATTAATGAATAAAGCAGTATTCTTAGACCGCGATGGGGTCTTAAATGAGGTATTAACCAATCGGGTGAAATTCGTAAATACACCAGATGATTTATACTTATTACCTGGAGTCGCAGAATCTATTGCGAAATTAAAACAGAATGGATTCAAAGTATTTACGGTAACAAACCAAGGTGGTATTGGACTTGGATATATGAGTCATGAGCAACTTGAGAATATACATAATAAATTACAATGTGAGATTTTAAAGTTGAATGAATCAGCAATTATAGACGAAATTATGGTTTGTGAACATAAACCTAAAGATGGATGTAAATGTAGAAAACCAGAACCAGGAATGCTATTAGCCCTAGCGAAAAAACATAATTTATCTTTAACAGACAGTTATACGGTCGGGGATCGTGAAGTTGATGTGGCAGCTGGTATCGCTGCTGGTACAAAGACAATACTTGTTACAAATGAAAATAAACCGACACAAGCGAGTTTTAAGTGTTTAACATTATTGGAGGCAGTTGATTATATTTTAAGAGATAACAAGGAGGAGAATGAGAAATGCCATTTGTAATACGTGGTGAAGGATTCATTCTAACGGATTGTGAACCAGGAAAAGAAGAAAAAGAGTTGGAATTTGAAACGTATGAAGAAGCTGAAAAAACATTAAATTTGATACAGTTCCCTATGCGCAATCCAAATGCAAAAATTGTAGAGATTTAGCCCATAATATAGGATAAATACACGATGGGATGTTGTTAGGATGTAAATAGTAGTCCGGACTAACAATTTTGAGTGCTATATAACACGTTGTGTCATGCGGGTTTTAAGCAAAAATAAACATGCAGTTCTTACCCCAACTTCAGTGTACAAATCTAACTCCCCATATCCTGCATAATTTACCTAGTTTTTTTGTTAGGCCGGACTAACAAAAATCTAGGTAAAACATTTACAATTATTTTACATTTAATGGTTATTTATAATGATATAATGAATGTAACAGCATTATTATCCAACAATGGATACTTCGCCCTCTTCGGAGGGCATTTTTTTTGATATGAAGTATAGGTAATTCATGGTTTTGTATTGCATCTTTGACACTATATCTTATACAGTTAAAGAAAAGGTTCGAATTTAAAGAATCCACGGAAGAATGGGAATAAGGGTAGAACAATATTTTTATGAAGAATTAGGCGACATCATTGTGGAGGTACTTCAATGATTAATTTGAAAGGCGAAAAGGAGCAATAATATGAACATAGACAACGCTAGTTATGGGAAAGGATTACGTGACGGAATTATCATGTCTCACGAAAGCGAAATTAAATTTATTGAAGAGCAAATTGAATTTTTGAAAGCAGCACTAGAAAAATAAACTGACGTAAATACTGCCTAATTCAATGCTATCATTAAAGAGAAAAGGAGATGATTTGTATGATTAATTTGGAACCTTATCATTGCTGTATTTGTGATACAGATGAATCAGTGGAAATTGAGATTGATGACTTTGAAGAGAGAAGAGAAGTTTGCATGAATTGTGGTTATGTTCATTTCGGTGCAGCGGATCCATGGGAAATTGAAGAAAATGAAAAAATTGAGAAATGGATAAAGGAATCAAAGATGAAAAGAGCCGACTCATAAGAGCTGGCTCTTTCATTATTGTAGATATTCATAATACCATTCACGCACATCTAACCAAGCAGTGAACTCGTCCATTTTTGGGTTACTCATTTTCTCAGTTAACACATAAGGCGCTTCACCTTCGAACAAGATAGCCCCCTTAATCCCTTTGTTGCATAGCACTTCTGACACTTCTTTGATTGCATCATATCCTAATCCACCTGTTTTTATTGCTCGTCTTCCATCATCCACTGCAGAATCACCTCTATTTAAATACCAATCTAATGTTTTGCTTCCTTGCAGCAAGTTAATATCTACCTTACCAATACCATCAATACGTCCATTGTCTGTGTACTGCCAAATATCACAAGCATAAGCTGGTTTCTTCTGTGGTGTACCGTCATTGGTACCGTAACGTGGAAGCCATAAGAAGTCAGCTTTCACACTTTGTAAATTATATTTAGTATATAATTCATGACTTACATAAAAGCCTACCTTCCACCCAGCAGCTTTACATGTATCAATGAAGGCTTGGGATGCTGTTGCTAAGTCCCCTAAGTTCCCTTTGCTATCCATAGATTTAACAGTATCTGTTTCTACATCTAATGCTAGAAATTTTGCATTCGGGCTTACCCTGTTCATAAAATCCTTTGCTTCTACAATTGCATCTGCTACAGATACAAAACATCCATAAGCATACGCCCCATGAGGAATACCATATCGTTCTAAATTTGTTACATGATCATTATATAAATGATCTACTAGATTCGAACCATACTGAACACGACAAATTGCTAATTCAATTTGCGATGCTGCAATTGGCCAATTTATTTGATTATTCCATTTTGATAAATCTACAATGTACCTCATTATTCAACATCTCCTTGTTTTTGTTCTTTTTCTTTATCAGAGAACCATTTGCCCGCAGACGGATTAGAAACAACACCTGCGGCAATTAAAAGGCATAAAATAGCATCCACATACTCTTGGTATCTTCCAAAATTAAAATTAGGGATAGTATCCATTAGTACCATCCCTAACAGGGCAAATAAGGCTACCCATAGGCCGTAATTGTTCAATTTTTGTTTCATTGTGTTTTCTCCTTTTTCTTTCTTGAATCTGCTCGTCGTATCTTTGCTTCAATTTCAGAAGCAACACTTTCTAATAACCATGCAGGGATCCATTTTTCCCAGCCAATTCTTGCACAGTTTGCAGCGAAACTATTAAAAATGTGATAACTCAATCCACCTATTACCATAAAGAAAAAGAAATCTGGTAGTTTCAGAGCTATATCAAATAAATGTGCAAGTGCAGGTAAAGATAAAAGCACCACAGTTCTTGTGATGCCTTCAATTCCATATTGTGATGAATATGTACCGTCTATCTTTGAAGCTTTACTACCGGTAATCCAGTCTAGCACGATGATCCATCCAAAAATCATCACCCAAATCAAATTTGCTTTACCATATAGCAAATTAACTACTGTGCCCAACCCGCCACTTATTGCGCCACCTACTTTAAATTGATTACTTGTAATAACATCACTTATATTTAACGATTTGATGAGCTCGTGAATTCTTTCCAAGTTCTCACCTCCTTTCAAATTTTGACCAAAATAAAAAAAGCCTGCTACAGCAAGCTTACATTTTACATATTTAATTTCTTCCAAGAATGTTCTAATGGCTCTTGTCGTGGAGATTTTATATTTTTATTTAAATCATTTTGAACAATTAAAGTTTCAGCGAAAATCAATCCCCTTCTATTTAACGGCTTCCTATTTCCGATTAAGAATATGTCATCAATCATTTTCCCATTTCTTGAAATAATATTTCTGGTTGCTATCAAGGGTTTGGGATCGAAAATAACACCTTTAAAAGTATTAATGGTAATCACCTCACTCAATTCGAAATACTAATGAAGGTGGTAAAGAACCATAACTACCTACTGCATTTACATATTTGTATTTCTGAATGACACCATCAACATCTATTTCAATGATATCTTTATTTAGGATTCCGTCACCAGAGGTATAATATATTCCACCCAATTTTCCACGTATCCCATATTGATCTGTTAAGATATAAAAAGGTAATAATAAAAATTTATTATCTATATTTGGATTTCTACTTGCAGAAATCGATAGCCATGTACTTCGATATGAAGAACCTGGGACTGTCCCATCGGAATTTTTAGGTCTATTAAATGTTAATCCGTGATTAGAGGTACTCCAATTGCCACTATAAGCACTTGAATACCAAGTTAAGGCTCTTGTATATGGTTTATGTTCTTCCTCTAACATTAAATCATCTAATACACCAATATAAGATACAGCAGGATTAAGGTTGATACTTATTGGTGGAATTGTACATGTAATAATTTTTTCTTTATCTATAAATAAATAAAACTCAAATTTTATATCAGGATTTATTGTAGGACCATTTGATGAACCTACACCACTGTTGTAGCTTCTACCCTGGAACCAACTAGTAGGCCAAGAGTAATCCGGACTATTCCCGCGCCCTGTAGCATTGTTATAACCTGTACAGAATTTAAAGAAAGCATCTGAATATACGGTTGATCTCACATCAAATTTGAATCTTTCTGACGAAACTTCCATATTTCTACCATCATATGGTATAAGTTCGATATAAATGTTCTTTTTTCCATCATTTCCATCTGAGTACATAACATAGACATCATTTGCATTTTCTTTTCCTTCGTTTAATTGTTTCCAACCAACTCGAAGCATCTCATTGATTACAATATCGAATATTCTTTTTTTAAACTGTGTAAGTCTTTTGAAAATGTATTCTGACATAAAGGTATCCTCCTGTTATTTTAAACTTATAGCTTTAACGATTACTGTAAATAAAGCAGGTTCCGTTCCTTTGTTTTCAATGAAAATATGAGCAGTACTGCTTGCATCTTTATCCTCACAAGGGATTGCTAATATATCGTAAGTTTTCTTCTCTTGTAGACTCTTATATATTTGTAATCCACCTTGCCTTTTATCAAAGATTGTAATGACAGATTCAATATCTTTATCATTCGTTACGTGCAGAGTCCTTAAATCAAATTTGTTATATTCCATGTTAAGAGCTAAATATTGCGACTGCCCATTTTGTACTAGTACTTGTGCTTTCTTTTCGATAAGGACAGGCGATGAAGTATCATCCATAATTTCTTTATATCGATTTATTTTCATTTCTGTACCCATCTGCACACCTCACTCATGTTGTAATCTAATATTAAAATAAATAGGCTCGAAACCTACATAATCCCAATCTTTCAGGACTTTTATCCAAAACTCAATATTACTTTGAGCTTCTAATGTATCTATTGTTATTTCATTCGACCAAGTAGAGTTATCTAGTGAAATATTAGCCCACGTATACCCTGCCTTTTCCATATATTGTTCAATAGAGATTTTTAGGTTATGAACCGGTATTACATTATTGTTTTGAACAATCATTTTTATAATACGTTGACCTTCTACCATTTGGCCCAGATGTGTAGGGTCCGTTTCGTTTAATTCGTTTGAATCCATTAAAAGTTTTATAGGTGAACCGATATTGTATACATCACCGCCATAAAAAGTAGCTTTCTTTTCTGCAATTAATTCTTCTTTATCATTTAATATTTCAATTACTCCATCGAACTCCAATGATGGTAAAGGGATATCGATACCTGTATTCAAGGAATCTACTAAATGTATAGATATGATGCTCCCAGCGGTATTTTTTAATATAACTTTGCTGTTAGGGAACAGTTGACGAAGGTGCAGCTGATTTCCCCTTGTAATGATAATTTTATCGATATCAATCGGTTGATATTCAGCGTCTATTCCTTTCTTTAAGATAACCCCTATTTTATTAGCAGCGATCTTATCGCTATCAATGTAATCAAAAAGATAATCTGTTTTACTGTAAAAGTCCCACTGATCACCTTGAGAGACAGCCATCCATTCTTTATTACCTTTTAAACGGTTTGCAGAATAAGATTCTAAGAATTCGACTTTATTATCTTTATTTTGATAAATAAGCAATCCACCTCTATCTCCGTCAACATCTGGCTCATAATCAGCAATTACTTGTATTGCAATATCTCCCTCTGGTTTAGCAATTAATAGCATCGTATCTGCATCAATCGCATGTTCCATTCGTAAGAATCCTTTCCTTACAGCAATATCAAAAGAACCCGATGGTGTTAGTAACCAATCGGGATTCATAGAATTGAATTCATCTATAAATATTTTTCCACTTTCTTTTTTGTATAGTGAAACTAATGCATTTGTATCAGAACCATCTGGAAGTAACTCTCCTGTATCATCATATTGTATCAGTGGATTAGTATTATCATATCTTTTCCACCCGGGTTCTGGTTTCTTTAAAACGTCTCCTATTTTTGTCATCTTCTCACCCCTTCGTTGAATTTACCTTGTTTTCTTCCAACTTGAATTTGTCCACCAAGATTGACGGCTATGTCGTAACCATAACTTTGGTTGTTCTTCTGCGACTACTTTGTTTTCAGTAACTTCAATAACATCGGCATTGTATATGTTATTAACGATAAAATCATCAAATTTTATACAATTCGCATGAAATGTCATGTCTATTTTAAAGATATCCATTTCTTCGCTTGAGACATCAATCAGAAACGCTCTATCAAACCGCTCAGATTCATTCACAGTCGTTTTCAAAGTGCTGTTCCTATCAAATGTATTATCTTCTATATAATCAGCTCTAAATTGACGAGAAACCTCGAATACATCTTGCTCATGTATTAAGGTTTTTTTAGCTGGTGTTTCTGCTAAAACATCATAAGTTATGTTTTCTGTTTCTATTTCTACTACTGCTCTTTCAGTATTGGTTATTTCGGACATGTCTGTTGTGATATCCGGTATAAACCGTTTCGAATCAATAGTATCAATAAGTTTTGAGACGATATTGGATTCTGAGCGTATCATTTTTTCGGACAGAATCATTTCTGTATATAATTCTCTTTGGATTCGAGCGAATAAATCGTAATCAGGTAAATAAACCGGTAGACCCTGTCCTTCAAATAAATCGTATTCTCCTCTAATCGCATTGATTTGTATTCTATTTTTAATGAACAATTGAAGTCTTTCTTCTAAAGCTGTTATTTCTTTATTCCTTCGATCACTTAACTCATTTTCTGTGATGTCGATAACAATGTTCTTTGTTAATCGATTAACGTTTTCTACCTTTATGCAACTGGTAGTAATCTCATCGATTGTTTTATCTGCAGATGTTGCATTATTAATTACAGTGATATGTTCTTTGTATTCATGATTTCCGATATCAGTTTCAATATTCTCTATAATGAATTCACGATCTATATCTGTTCCGCACGAAATATCAGACATGTTAACATCATGTTCACAACTACGATTGTTCATTAATTCTGCATCGGCAATAGAGTTAACGGCATATTCATTAGTAACCTTATTAGCGTGATTATCATCTGTTATTTCGGTGGCATGGTATGAATGTGTTCTTACGGCATATTCATGATTTGAACCAGGGGTTGCAGCGAACATATTAATAGCTCGACTAGAATAATCGAAATCAGTATCGACGGTCTCTATATGCGATTTTTCCCGTATTTGTTTATCAGAATTTATATATATACTAGTCACTTCTAATGTAGAGCGATCAACAATTTCATATGAATCAAATTCACCATTAACTTTTACTATATCTCTATCCGCCATATCTAGTTGTGTATGGATAGTGGGTAATTCTCTTTGAATTCGAGCGAATAAATCATAATCAGGTAAATAAACCGGTAGACCTTGTCCATCAAATAAATCGTATTCTTCATAAGAACTATTAATTTCACGAATCTTTCGATCTGCTGTTTCTATATCATCATTAGGAACTGCATGGCATTCTTTTACTACCAGATCACCTGCGTCGTCTGTTAGATTTATCCCATGTAATTCTCTTTTGGTCCGTTCGACCATTACATGTTCATAAAAACGCTCACCATACAAAATACGAGCTACTTTAACCCATTCTGGAAGTTCCGCAACATCGGCAGCAAACTGTCGTACTTTCTTTAACAACATTTCTCCGGTGATAGGTGCAGTCATTTCGTATTCATCTGTAGTTCTGTGTGCTGTATTTTCTTCTACAATATGATTCATATCAAAAGTACGGTTATGTTGTAGGGCTTCGTGATTAATATATATGTCTGTATTAAAACATCTTAATTGATTAAACTCTTGTGTTTGGGATATTTCCATCATGAAATCTCGAGATTGTTGAAATGCTTGTGTAGAAGATACGTTTGCTTCTATAAATCTTTCGGAACGTGCATCCTCTACTGATAAAATATTGGCTTCAATTTCGATTTCTCGTATAGCGCGACTGAAAACATCAGATAATATGCCTTTAATTCTATTATTTTTTGTAGCAAAAACACCGGCATTATCTTCTTTAATTGCTTTATATCTCGAATTAGATGGCATGCTTACGGGATAATCATGCTCATTTTTTCCAAAAGGATTTGAAACAGATAATGATATACAATACGTTTTTTCTAAAGATGAACCAGGGACGAGAGAAAAAGCGAAACTTTTTTCGTTTAAAGATAAATAAGGGGCAGCAATAGAATAAATTTTATCTTTCATTCTTCGCTCTCCCCCTTTCCTTAAAGATCTTCTTTGTATATAGCTAGTCCAATTGGGTTAAATGGTGAATTTGAAGTTGTAAATGGCGAAACTTCTGTTGTCGGTAATGTATAACGATAAAGTTGTGCCATTTTATAACTTGCAGTAATTTCACCCACAGGAAACGATTTGAAAGTAACTGTTTTTTCATCAGCGCTATATTCATAGTCTGTTTTAGGAACTTCCTTACAATCTACATAAACACTTAAGGTGTCCCCTTGCGGTTTGTGCTCTAAATGGTATATTTTTCTGAGTCCATCCCCATCTCCAAGGACTTCATTTACAACTGTTTTTTCAATTTCTAATTCGTCAGCTTGTTGAATATTCTTTGGATGAACAGCATACACATCATCTAGTTTTCCTACATATCCATCATTAGGATGGACAATATACATCTGTGACAAATGATATTTACCACTGTACATAGATGGATTGAATCTTCCTTGCCCACTATCAATATCTTGATGATGTGTAATAAATGCAAGATAATGTTTCTGATACATAGCTCCAGTTAATGATTGAGACAACATTGGAGCTAAGTTTCCACCAGACGTATTTTCACCATAATCAACATTCGTTTTCCCAATTTGTTTTATAGAATTAGAGAATTCTTCACCTTTACGACAACCGCTCATAATCAGTAAGTTTTTCTGTGGTTTTTTATCGAAGGTATGCATCTTACCAATATAAAGCGGAACAAACAATGCACGAACTGGGCTCGGTGTTGGATCAATACGCATAAACATAACAATCCGGTCTTTATTTGCATTACCGTACATATATACAACAGAATCACGCTTCCAATCTTTCGTAAATCGTTGTTCTGGTGTAAAGCTCAATGCAGTGAAAGGTGAGGCGTTAATGAAATTGATAGATGTAAAAATTTCAGTCATGACACTTCTTGTATCTTGAACACTAAAAGATGTTTGAGCAAGGAGCACTTCTGCTAATTCGCCGTTTTCATTAGGTTCTAATAATCTAGTTCCCGAAATTGTAATGTTCTCTGAACTAGAAGGAGCGGATTTGAATTCGATTGATTTACTTGTAAACGTATATTCACTTGAATCTACAACATTCTTGTTTTTATAAACAAAAAAACGACTTTCATCAAAGTCGGTAAAAGGTAAATTAAATGTTGTTTTTGTTCCGTTCCCATTCCCTAAATTAGCAACCGTATCGGTGCTATTTATTTCTTTTTCGATAAAATAACGAGTGTACGTGAAGAAAATCATGTCATTTGTTGGTTCGTATGCCTCATTTGCAAGACGGTATTCTCCAGTTACTTTACCACCTTTAGGAACAGGAGAATTAAATTTTATTTTTCCTGTTTTTCCATCAATAGAATAGGTGCTCTTATCTTGTAATTCACTATTTACATAGAGTAATAATGAAGTCGGAACCATTGGCGCTGCAGGAATTTGGAATTCTATTTTTTCCCCATCCCCTACGCCGAAATTTCCTAAACGAGATTCAGTTGAAACATATCGTGCGTCTGCAAAATCAGAATCGGATGTATCATAGGCCATAGCAAATCCAAAACGTCTTCGTTCTAAATCACTACCTAATGATTCGAATAATCGTACATCAATGTATTTGCTAGTACCGCTGCGAATACGAAAGAATAAATCTCTTTTCCAGCCGTTATTTTGGTATAATTTTTCTAAATCTGTTGGTAACGTTTGTAGATTAACAATTTTATCGAACCACATTTTGAATATCCCCCTTTTACATTGATTTTTCATAGATTCCTAATCCGGCAGGTCTATATGCTGTAGCTGGCATTTTCGTAATAGGCGAAATAGCATCCACAGTAAAGAAACGATAAATATCATAGGAATCTGGACATGTTTGCTTACGGACTTTTAATTTATCGCCATCGAGTAATCCCAATGGTGATAAAAGAACCATGTAAGGCATAGAACCACGAACCCCTTCGTCAGGGTGTACGATGTAAGCACGCGACGTATGTACTCTACCACTATACAAAGACGGATTGAATTGATATTTATATTCATCATTGTCATGACTTTGCCATGCAGAGGGATATTGCCCCCCATTTACTCCTTTTCTATCTGGTGGCATCATATTACTCGGAACACTCCATGCAATGTAATGAGCTTGGTATCTTGCACCAAATCTGGAACGTTTTATAATCACATTATCAATTCCGTTACCTGGAGATTTAGGATATGTCTTTGTTCTTGGCATATAATTCGTTACATCTATTAATGGAGTATTACTCTCAAAATTATATAAATGAGAATATACTTCAGATCCTTCGTAAGCAGTCCCAGCCCATAATGCGTCAGCAATTTCATCCTCTTTTCCATAGCTCTCTAATTGCCCCATATATACAGGTAAGACTGGAACCGAGTTGTTTTCAAATGCAGGTGTTCTATCTGCTTGAATTAATAGAACAACTCTATACTCATCAACTTGTCCTGTAATTCGAACCAATGAATCGGGCCACCAGTTTGTATCTACATTTACACTCTGTAAATTTGGATTTCTTAGAGTTGCTTTCACTAGTGGGGACATCATAAGTTCTGGTGTATCAGTGTAATCGTAAGTGTAATAAACGTAAGATTTACCATTCTTATCTATGTCTGTATGCGGAATTCTATTAACTTTAGCTAATTCGACATCTGAAATTGATTTAAATTCCTTTCCATCTTCTGCGCCCATAAAGATAATGCTATTATCTGCATAGTTTGGAAGTTTTTCAATCATATATAAGTATAGACGAGAGCGGTCCTTATAACGTGGATTGTTTTCTAAATATGATTTAAATTCAGCTTCTCCTTCTTCTGTAGAAAAATCTATATCTAATTTACTTTTCGCAGACCATCCCCACGTTTGCATAATTCCATACATGCCACCATCACTATTTTTTAGAATTACATGTTTTGCAGCCCAATAATTATGCAAAGAAGTTTCTCCATCTTTCATTTTGTAAACGCATTTGTAAAATGTTTGAGCCTTTTTCCAGCCATTTTGAATCATTGTATTGACTAACTCATTATGGAATTCGGCTTCCGTTACTATTTTTTCAATATATGCCATCTATTTCACTCTCCTAATCTCTTAGTAGTTGATAATTCAACTTTACAATCTTATGCTTTCCAGATTGATTGTGATATTCAAACTTTAATAGGGCATTAGCGGGTATAGGTTTAATGACAGAAAAATTAAATCCTTCTGGGACATCCTTTATATAAATGTTTTTACATACTTGCTCATCGTTAATAAACAAGTTCCAATAATCACGATCGTCATATTGTGATGCAGATATAGAAAAAGCAATCATTTCAGTTTCGAAATCTAAAGAGAATTTATCTATATTCACAGCATCATCTATACTTATTCTTCTCCCCTCTATATATGGCTTGGTCTTCGTAGGAAAATAAGGTGCATCAAATCTTCCGCCGGCCATATAATTGACAGCGAAGCTCATAAAACCACTCCTCTACTTTAAACAGTGCAACTCGAACCATATTGTTTTATCGATAATTCCTTGGTTATAGAATCGAAATATAATTTCATCACCTGCAGTTAATTGTTCATAAACCATAAAATGCATACCTTCGGGAAGCTTCTTGGTATAAATGTTTTTACAGAAATACTCCCCATTAACAAGTAAATCCCATTTGTCGTCCAGTTCATATACCGAGCAACTGACACTAATTGCGTAGAATTCCATATCAGCAGGTAATGTATATTTAAATTCTTCCGTAGTAAATGATGCAGAATCCATGATGAAGCCAGGGACAAATGGCTTTGTTTTTGTTGGGTAGAAAGGTGGATCTAATCTCCCGCCAGCTAAATACGATGTAGTAAACATAAAACACGCCCCTTTTTTGTAAAAAATACCCAAGTTATTAAGATACATCAGGAATTGGCAAATCAGATAGCATGCCATTGCCTTTATTAAGAAGGCGCGGCTGCACACGC
>NZ_JAKUDY010000022.1:0-48569 GCF_022662635.1 Bacillus cereus group sp. BfR-BA-01522
CCGAACACGGAAGTTAAGCTCTCTAGCGCCGATGGTAGTTGGGGCCTTGCCCCTGTGAGAGTAGGACGTCGCCAAGCAATTTAAACACGAATCAATCGATTCGTGTTTTTTGTTTTAAAAAGGAATTTGAGAAAAACATAGCAGAAGTTTTTCAGCATTGTATGAAATACAAACACATTGCCTAGAAGCACTTCATATTATATATAACAAAAGGGCGTATATTTTTCTGAAAAGTGTTAAGGAATAGAAATGTAAAATATATTCAGTTGAATTGGAAGGAGGATAAAGTATGGAACCGCTAAATGAAATTTGCATTATATGTGAGCATAAAAGAAATGAAGGGATATATGTTCAAGATCGTTTCATTTGTGATGAATGTGAAAAGGATATGGTGAATACTGAGACAAATGATCCAAAATATATATATTATTTGAAACAATTAAAGAAAATAGAAGTATCATATTTTTAAATAGGCATATGCCTATTATTTTTTTTGGTTTGAGTATAATAGATGGAGAAAGAAAAGTTAGGAAGAGGTACATATGAATCAAAATCAAATACCGTTATATGAAGCATTAGTACGCTTTAAACAACAACAACCGTTATCTTTACATGTTCCAGGTCATAAAAATGGTTTGAATTTCCCTAAAGAAGCGATCGACAGCTTTAAAGATATACTTTCTATTGATGTAACTGAATTAACAGGATTAGATGATTTACATAGTCCCTCTGAATGTATAGACGAGGCACAACGATTGCTGGCTGATGTATATGAAGTGCAGAAAAGTTACTTTTTAGTTAATGGCTCTACAGTTGGAAATTTAGCAATGGTTTTATCTTGCTGCGGGGAAGAGGACATTGTTCTTGTACAAAGAAATTGTCATAAATCCATTATAAATGCTTTAAAGTTAGCAGGTGCTAATCCAGTATTTTTAGACCCGTGGATTGATGAGGTATATCATGTGCCTGTTGGCGTCCATAATGAAACCATAAAAAAGGCTATTGACCAGTATCCAAATGCTAAAGCACTTATTTTAACACACCCTAATTATTATGGTATGGGCGTCAATTTAAAAGAAAGTATCGCCTATGCGCATCAGCATCAAATACCTGTATTAGTAGATGAGGCACATGGGGCACATTTTTGTTTGGGGGAACCATTTCCTCAATCAGCGGTCGCGTATGGTGCGGACATTGTAGTGCAGTCTGCACATAAAACATTACCTGCAATGACGATGGGGTCTTATTTACATATAAATAGTGATTTAATAAATGGAGAGAAAGTTTTTCGTTATTTAAATATGTTACAATCTAGTAGCCCATCCTATCCAATTATGGCTTCTTTGGATATCGCTCGTTTTGCATTAGCAAATATGAAAGAAAAGGGTTATCATTCCATTATTGAGTTCATCAATCAATTTAAAGAGGCATTACATTCTATTCCGCAAATAAAGATTTTGCAATATCCATTACAGGATGAACTCAAGGTTACTGTACAAAGTCGTTGTCAATTGTCTGGGTATGAATTACAGTCCCTGTTTGAACAGGCTGGTATATATGCAGAAATGGCAGATCCGTATAACGTACTGTTTATTTTACCGTTACAAGTAAATGAGAAATACATGAAAGGAATAGAAACCATGCGATCACTGCTAAGCCATTATAAGATAACAGACAAGAGACCTTCTATTCGTTATACTTATAAAGGAGGGATTTCTCTTTTACCGTTTACATATAAACATTTAGAGGAATATGAGACGAAACGAGTACCTATAGAAGAAGCTGTTGGTATGATAGCAGCAGAGATGGTTATTCCATATCCACCTGGAATACCACTGATTATGTATGGGGAAACAATTCGCTTAGAGCATATAAGAGAGATGGCCCATTTAGAAAGAACTGGAGCTCGTTTTCAAGGGAATCCAGCGTATATAAAGGTATATGTTATAGAGAGAAAGTAGGTTTTAGGATGAAGGGATTATTTGTAACAATTGAAGGACCAGAAGGGTCAGGAAAATCAACATTAATTACAAAGTTATTACCATATTTTGAAAATAAGGGACAGAAAGTAATTGCAACAAGAGAACCAGGTGGAATTGCTATTTCAGAAGAAATTCGAACGATTTTACATAAAAAAGAGTATACAACGATGGAAGCTCGTACAGAGGCTTTATTATATGCAGCAGCAAGGAGGCAACATTTAGTAGAAAAAGTTATGCCAGCATTAGAGGCAGATCAGCTTGTATTGTGTGATCGTTTTATTGACAGCTCTCTTGCTTATCAAGGATATGCAAGAGGATTAGGGATTGATAAAGTATATGAAATGAATCGCTTTGCTACAGAAGACTGTATGCCGAGCTTAACAATTTATTTAGATATTGCGCCAGAAGTTGGTTTGGCACGTATTGAAAAAGATGCTGCAAGAGAAGTGAATCGTTTAGATATGGAAAGTATTGCATTTCATCGTCTTGTACGTGAGGGCTATCTACAAATTGTAGAACGGTTCAAAGATCGCATTGTAGTAGTGAATGCAGATCAGCCAATGGAGAATGTAGTAGAAGAAGTTATTCAGCTTATAGAAAGTAAATTGTTATAATAGAAGGAAAGTATAGGATAAGTGAGGTATGCATTATGACGAAGACGTGGGAGCAGCTTTCTGCTATACAACCCATCGGTGTAAAGATGTTAATCAATAGTATTGCAAAAGAGCGTATATCCCATGCTTATTTGTTAGAAGGCGCGAAAGGAACTGGAAAGTTTGCAACGGCAATTCAAATGGCAAAAAGTTTTCTTTGTATGCAAAGAAGTGGTGTAGAACCATGTCATACATGTATCAATTGTCGTCGGATTGATTCGGGGAATCATCCTAATTTACATCTTGTAAAGCCAGATGGACTTTCTATTAAAAAACAACAAATCCATGACTTACAAGAAGAGTTTTCAAAAACAGGTTTAGAAGCAAATAAGAAGATATATATTATTGAGCATGCAGACCGAATGACAGCCAATGCTGCCAATACTCTATTAAAGTTTTTAGAAGAACCAAGTAGTGATACGACTGCAATTTTGCTTACGGAACAAAGTCATCAAATATTAAATACAATCTTATCTCGCTGCCAAGTAGTGACTTTTCGGTCACTTCCTACAGCATCTTTAATTAAGAGATTACAGGATGAAGGAATAACGGTTTCCTTATCTACTCTTGCAGCTCAAATTACGAATAGTTTTGAAGAAGCATTATCTCTGTGCAATGATGAATGGTTTGCACAAGCACGAACTTTAGTGATAAAATTATGTGAAGCGCTCGAAAAAGATAAAACCTCTCTTTTTTTTGTACAAGAAAAATGGGGGAAACACTTTGGAGAGAAGGAACAATTACAACTAGGTTTAGATATGCTACTCCTTATTTATAAGGATTTATTATATGTTCAGCTAGGAGAGGAAGATCGTCTCGTTTTTCAAGAGCAGAAGGAGATGTTTGCAACTTTCTCTTATGCTCAGAAGCGCATTGTATCAGCCCTTTTATATATATTAGAGGCAAAAAATAGAATCAACGCTAATGTAAATGCGCAGCTTGTGTTCGAGCAGTTAGTGTTGCGGTTACAGGAGGGATGACCGTTTTGTATGATGTAGTAGGTGTTCGCTTTAAGAAGGCCGGAAAGGTATATTACTTTGATCCCAATCAATTCGATATTTCGGAAAATGAGTTTGTAATCGTAGAAACTGTAAGAGGGATTGAATATGGGAAAGTGGTTATTACAAAAAAACAAGTAGATGAAAATGATGTTGTATTACCACTAAAGAAAGTTATTCGCATTGCAAATGAAAATGATCGGACCATTGTTGAAGAGAACAAGCATGCTGCAAAAGAAGCATATCAAGTTTGTCAACAAAAGGTGGCGGACCACAACCTTGATATGAAATTGGTAGACGTAGAGTATACGTTTGATCGCAATAAGATTATTTTCTATTTTACAGCGGATGGGCGAATTGATTTCCGTGAGCTTGTAAAAGACTTAGCAGCAATCTTCCGAACAAGAATTGAATTAAGACAAATTGGTGTTCGAGATGAAGCTAAAATGCTAGGCGGTATTGGGCCATGTGGTCGTATGCTTTGTTGTTCTACTTTTTTAGGAGATTTTGAACCTGTATCTATTAAGATGGCTAAGGATCAAAATTTATCATTAAATCCTACGAAAATTTCAGGTTTATGCGGTCGTTTAATGTGTTGCTTAAAATATGAGAATGATGAATATGAGGCGGCAAAGGAGCAACTTCCTGATTTAGATCAGCGCATACAAACACCAAATGGTCTTGGACGTGTCATCGGATTAAATATTTTAGAAAGATTAATACAGGTGGAACTAGTAGACAAGGAACGGATAGTTGAATATACGTTAGATGAATTAATAAATGAAGGGGTCGTTTCGAGTCAAACCACAGATTAACGAGGTGGGTGCTTGTGGAGAAAAAAGATATTTTTGGAGCGGTTTCTAGTATGGAAGAGCAAATTGGACATTTATATAAGCAGTTGGGAGAATTAAAACAACATCTTGCCGAGTTATTGGAAGAAAACCAACATATTAAAATGGAAAATGAGAATTTGCGACGTCGTTTTGAGGAAGCGCAGACTAAGGAAAAGCAAAAAACTCAAAAACGTAAAGAAGTAAAACCTAAAACAGATATTGGCGAAGGATATGATAATTTAGCTCGCTTGTATCAAGAGGGGTTTCACATTTGTAATTTACATTATGGAAGTGTACGTAAAGAGGGAGATTGTTTATTCTGTCTGTCATTTTTAAATAAAAAATAAAATTACCTTTCCAATGTATTGGAAAGGTAATTTTTTATACATGAGCGTAAGATTGGACAAAATAAACTTTAATTTTACGTTAATGGATAATGAAGTAGGATAGGTTAATTGAAAGAAAGGATATCATATATGGAGTTATATGGAGATGAGCGTTTAGATTACTTACTAACTGAAGAGATGAAAATTATTCAAAGTCCGTCTGTATTTAATTTTTCTTTAGATGCAGTGTTACTTGCAAATTTCGTTTGGGTTCCGATTCAAAGAGGAAATTTGCTTGATTTATGTACGGGGAATGCAGTCATTCCACTGTTATTAAGTAAAAGAACAAAAGGGAAAATCACTGGTGTAGAAATTCAAGAGCGATTATATGATATGGGAATAAGAAGTGTTCAATACAATCGTTTAGAAGAAAGAATTCATTTAATTCATGGGGATTTAAAGGATATGCCGCAAACATTAGGGCATCATCAATATGATGTTGTTACGTGCAATCCTCCTTATTTTCAAACACCAAAATCATCGGAGAAAAATATAAATGAACATTTAGCAATCGCACGGCATGAAATTATGTGTACATTAGAAGATGTGGTACGTGCTAGTAGTCAATTGGTGAAACAAGGCGGAAAAGTAGCTTTTGTACATCGACCAGGTCGATTGCTCGATATTGTAACGTTAATGAGGAAATATAAAATTGAGCCAAAACGTGTACAATTTGTATATCCAAAAGCAGGTAAGGAAGCAAATACATTATTAATTGAAGGAATTAAGGATGGTAGCGCTGATCTGAAGATTTTACCACCGCTTTTTGTATATGATGAGAACAATGAATATACGAAGGAGATGCGCAGCATTTTGTATGGAGAAGAATAAACATTATTTTTATGTAGTGGAATGTTCAGACGGTAGCTATTATGCAGGTTATACAAATCATATAGAAAAGCGAATTCAGACTCATAACAATGGAAAGGGAGCTAAATATACGCGTGCTAGGCTTCCAGTTGTATTGAAATATCTCGAAGTTCATGAAGAAAAACGAACAGCTATGCAAGCTGAATATTATTTTAAGCAGTTAAAGAGGAAAGACAAAGAAGAATATATGCAAAAAGGAGAACGTTATGTGGCAGCAAAAAAGCTTTCAACAGACTGAAGAGGGAGTTTTATACTTAGTACCAACTCCAATTGGCAATTTAGAAGATATGACATTTCGAGCGGTTCGAATATTGAAAGAGGCTGATATTATTGCTGCTGAAGATACAAGGCAGACGAAAAAGCTTTGTAACTATTTTGAAATTGAAACGCCAGTTATGAGCTATCATGAACATAATAAAGGAGTAAGTGGTCAAAAGATTTTAGCTAAGCTAGAAGAGGGAAAGACAATAGCTCTTGTAAGCGATGCTGGTATGCCTTGTATTTCTGATCCAGGATATGATGTTGTAGTAGAGGCTGTGGGAAAACAATATCACGTTATTCCACTTCCGGGAGCAAATGCTGCTCTTACAGCACTCATTGCATCAGGGTTAGAAACGAAACATTTTTATTTCTATGGATTTTTACAAAGAAATAAAAAAGAACGTAAAGCAGAATTAGAGAAACTACGGTATGTTTCAACTACGATGATGTTCTATGAAGCACCGCATCGATTAGACGATACGTTACTTTCTATGAAAGAAGTATTCGGTAATAGGGAAATTGTATTATGCCGAGAATTAACAAAGAAATTTGAAGAGTTTATTCGAGGATCAATTGAAGAGGCGATCGAATGGACAAGGAAGAATGAAGTACGTGGCGAATTTTGTATATTAGTATCTGGATCAAAAGAGGAAGCTGTTTCTGAGGTGGAATGGTGGGAAACTATTTCAGTATATGATCATATTGAACAGTATATAAACGAGCAAGGCATGTCCTCAAAGGATGCAATAAAACAAGTTGCAAAAGATCGAAACCTATCGAAACGAGATGTCTATCAAATCTATCATATTGATAAAAAATAAGCTTCTCATAATTGAGAAGCTTATTTTGCTGATTGAATGTAGTGTTGTAATTCGTTTAAGATTTGCTCAGCGCCTTCTTTGCTTAAGATAATTTTACCGTCAGCTAAAGATAAGTTATGATCTGATACTTCACCAGTTACTTGGCAAGTCATGTTTGGTTTGTATTTTTTTAGGATGATTTTTTCGTCATCCACGTAAATTTCAAGAGCATCCTTTTCTGCAATACCTAATGTACGACGTAGTTCGATCGGAATTACCACGCGGCCTAATTCATCAACTTTACGAACAATACCAGTAGATTTCATATTCGTTATCCTCCTCATAGTTTGTAATTTTTCGAGTCTATATTTTAATTCGTCATTTTTCGACAAAATACCCTATGAACATATGATACCAATCATTTACATTTCCGTCAATTCTTAAATTCTAGATTTTTTATACTTCTTATTTATAATAGAATCGACAATATTTGCGCAAGTATTTTATCATCTTAGCTGAAAAACTCTCGCCTCTAAGCGAATAGAAGATAGGGGAAGTTCCATAATGATGATATTTCTTCTCCTTTTTGTATATTTTCGTGAAATATGAGTAATAGATGATAAAGATATCGAGCATTAATTCGTTTTTATGCGTCAGTTTTTGATATACTGTTTATAAATACATATGAGGTCATTTGGGAGGTTCAAAATAATGACAGAGGAAAAAAAATCCTTTTATATTACTACTCCAATTTATTACCCAAGCGGAAAGCTCCATATTGGACATGCTTATACAACAGTAGCAGGAGATGCAATGGCACGCTACAAACGCATGCAAGGGTATGATGTTCATTACTTAACAGGTACTGATGAACATGGACAAAAGATTCAAAAGAAAGCAGAAGAGTTACAAGTAACACCACAAGCTTATGTTGATGACATTGTTGCGGGAATTAAAGATTTATGGAATAAAATGGATATTTCTTATGATGATTTTATTCGCACAACAGAAGATCGTCATAAAGAAGTAGTAGAAAAGATTTTCAAACAATTAGTTGATCAAGGTGATATTTACTTAGATGAATACGAAGGATGGTACTCTGTACAGGATGAAACATTCTATACGGAACATCAATTAGTTGATCCAATTATGGAAAATGGTAAAGTAGTTGGTGGAAAAAGCCCTGATAGTGGACATGCTGTAGAACTTGTTCGTGAAGCATCCTATTTCTTTAGAATGGGTAAATATGTAGATCGACTATTAAAGTTCTATGAAGAGAATCCTCATTTCATTCAGCCAGAATCACGTAAAAATGAAATGATTAATAACTTCATTAAACCAGGATTAGAAGATTTAGCTGTTTCACGTACTTCATTTGACTGGGGAATTCGTGTCCCAGGAAATCCCAAACATGTTATTTACGTATGGGTAGATGCATTATCAAATTATATTACAGCATTAGGATATGGAACAGAAAATGCAGAGAAGTATAAAAAGTTTTGGCCAGCAGATGTTCATTTAGTAGGAAAAGAAATTGTTCGTTTCCACACAATTTATTGGCCAATTATTTTAATGGCACTAGATTTACCACTTCCGAAGAAAGTATTTGCTCATGGCTGGATTTTAATGAAAGATGGAAAAATGAGCAAATCGAAAGGGAATGTCGTTGATCCTGTTACATTAATTGATCGTTATGGATTAGATGCATTACGTTATTACTTACTTCGCGAAGTTCCATTTGGATCAGATGGTGTATTTACACCGGAAGGTTTTGTTGAACGGATTAACTTTGACCTTGCAAATGACTTAGGGAACTTATTAAATCGTACAGTTGCAATGATCGATAAGTACTTTGACGGTCAAATCCCTGCATTTAAAGAAAAGGTCACAGAATTTGACGAAGCGTTAGTAAATTTTGCAACCGATACATTACAAAAAGTAGAAGAAGCAATGGAAAATATGGAATTCTCGGTAGCATTAAGTTCTATTTGGCAATTCATTAGTCGTACGAATAAATATATCGATGAAACACAGCCATGGGTATTAGCAAAAGATGAGAAAGATCGAGAGAAACTGGCATCTGTTATGGCACATTTAGCAGAAATGTTACGTCAAACAAGTATCATGCTTATGCCATTCTTAACAACAACATCAGGTAAAATCTTTGAACAACTTGGTATTACTGATGAGGCATATCAATCTTGGGAGAGCCTTTCTACAATTGGATGTATCCCAACTGGTACAAAAGTTGTAAAAGGACAACCAATTTTCCCACGTTTAGAAGTAGAAGTAGAAGTTGCTTATATTAAAGAACAAATGAAGGGTTCTGCTCCTAAAGTTGAAGAGAAGAAAGAAGAACCGAAAGCAGAAGAAATTACGATTGATGATTTCTTTAAAGTAGAATTGCGTGTGGCAGAAGTAATCGAAGCAGAACCGGTGAAAAAAGCAGATAAATTACTAAAAATCCAATTGGATTTAGGGACAGAAAAACGTCAAGTTGTATCTGGAATTGCGAAATTCTATACACCAGAAGACTTAAAAGGTAAAAAAGTTATTTGTGTAACGAATTTAAAACCAGTGAAATTACGTGGTGAATTATCACAAGGTATGATTTTAGCGGGTGAAGAAGACGGTGTCCTATCGTTAGCAACAGTTGATCAAAACTTACCAAATGGTACAAAAATCAAGTAATTATGACAAAAAAAGAGGTGTTTCACGTGTAACATTCGTGAAGCATCTTTTTTCTTACTAAGGATTTCACTTTTGACTTATATTGTAATATTACCGGCATTCTATCGTTAGAAAGTGTTTTTTAGTAGCATTTATTTTAAATAAAAGGAGTTATTTGACATGTTGTTTGATACGCATTCACATTTAAACGCAGAGCAATTTGAGGAAGACTTACAGGAAGTTATTGCTAGGATGAAAGAGACTGGGGTAGCGTATACAGTTGTTGTTGGTTTTGATGAAGTAACGATAAAGAAGGCAATTGAACTTGCAGAAACATATGACTTTATTTATGCAGCAGTTGGTTGGCATCCTGTTGATGCAATTGATATGAAGGAAGAGCATATCGTTTGGTTAGAAGAGTTAGCTGCTCATCCGAAAGTAGTTGCCCTTGGTGAAATGGGGCTAGATTATCATTGGGACAAGTCTCCGAAAGAAGTGCAAAAAGAAGTATTCCGCAAACAGATTCAATTAGCTAAGAAAGTAAAATTACCAATTATTATTCATAATCGTGAAGCGACACAAGACATTGTCGATATTTTACAAGAGGAGAATGCAGCTGAAGTAGGAGGCATTATGCATTGTTTTAGTGGAAGTGTAGAAGTAGCAAAGCAATGCATTGATATGAATTTCCTCATTTCATTAGGAGGGCCAGTAACATTCAAAAATGCAAAAAAACCGAAGGAAGTAGCTACGGAAATTCCAATGGAAAAATTATTAATAGAAACAGATTGTCCATATTTAACACCACATCCGTTCCGTGGAAAGCGAAATGAACCAAGCTATGTTAAGCTTGTAGCAGAAGAAATTGCAAATCTAAAAGGTATTTCATATGATGAAGTTGCAAAAATAACAACGGAGAATGCAAAGGCTTTGTTTGGTGTGAAATAAAAAAAGAATGGGGGTGCCCTAAAATGTCCTTTACAAAGGGTACAGATTACCCATTCTTTTCCTTTTTTTAATTGTGTGAATGTGAAAATAATAATGGAAAAGTATCCGTTTTTTTGTTTTACTAAGTAGAGACGAAATGAGTGTGGAGGCAGTCATGAAAATAAAAGAGATTATCGTTGTAGAAGGTAAAGATGATACAGTTGCCATTAAACGCGCTGTAGATGCAGATACAATTGAAACGAACGGTTCAGCAATTGGTAGTCATGTTATTGAACAAGTGAAATTAGCGCAACAAAAACGGGGCGTTATTATTTTTACTGATCCAGATTATCCTGGAGAGCGTATTCGAAAAATCTTATCTGAAAAAGTACCGGGCTGTAAGCATGCTTTTTTACCAAAGGAGGAAGCACTGGCTAAGAGAAAAAAAGGTGTCGGTATTGAGCATGCTTCTAATGAATCTATTCGCCGTGCATTAGAAAATGTTCATGAAGAAATGGAAGATTACACAAGTGAAATTAGTTGGAGCGATCTAGTTGATGCTGGCCTAGTGGGCGGAGAGATGGCAAAAAGTCGTCGGGAAAGAATGGGTAAGCTATTAAAGATTGGTTATACAAATGCGAAGCAGTTACATAAACGGTTACAAATGTTTCAAGTTTCTAAGGAGGCATTTGCAACAGCTTATAAGCAAGTATTACAGGAGGAAAAGAAATGAAGGATATCGCAACGCCAAATCGTACAAAAGATATTGTTGAAAAGTACGGATTTTCATTTAAAAAAAGTTTGGGACAAAATTTCCTAATTGATACAAATGTATTAAATCGCATTGTTGATTATGCAGAGATCGGCCCTAAAGGCGGAGCTATTGAAATTGGTCCTGGTATTGGAGCTTTAACAGAGCAATTAGCGAAACGTGCCAAAAAAGTAGTAGCTTTTGAAATTGATCAAAGACTATTACCCATTTTAGATGAGACGTTAGCCCCATATGATAATGTGACGATTATTAATAAAGATGTTTTAAAAGCAAATGTGCACGAAGTATTTCAAGAACAATTCGAAGAAGGACAAGACGTAATGGTGGTAGCTAATTTACCATATTACGTGACAACGCCAATTTTGTTCAAATTGCTTGAAGAAAAGCTCCCTGTTCGTGGGTTTGTAGTGATGATGCAAAAAGAGGTAGGAGATCGTTTGGCTGCTAAGCCGGGAACAAAAGATTATGGTTCTTTATCCATTGCAATTCAATATTATACAGAAGTAGAGACAGTTATGACAGTTCCGCGTACGGTATTTGTTCCACAACCAAATGTGGATTCATCCGTTATTCGTCTTTTAAAACGTCCGAAGCCAATTGTAGAAGTAATAGACGAAAAGTTTTTCTTTGAGGTAGTACGAGCAAGCTTTGCACAACGCCGTAAAACATTAATGAATAATTTATCAAATAACTTAAATGATTTTCCGAAAGATAAAGAATTGTTAGAGCGAATTTTAACAGAGATAGGAATTGATCCGAAACGTCGAGGTGAAACGTTATCCATTGAAGAATTTGCAATGTTAAGTAATGCGCTCGTTCCTCATAAGATGAAGTAAAGTATGAATCAGTGTGGAGCGTTATCCTTCGCTGACTAGGAGCTCGCACTAACCAGCTACTATAAAATAGCGGATAAAAATTTAAATAAATAATAAAGGACAGCTTAAATAGAGCTGTCCTTTTTGTCACCTTTCCTCTCCTAAGCTCATAGGTTATGAACAGAAGATGGTTAGTGAGATGGCCTAATGAGTTTGGAGGTAGGAGAATGGCTGTACATGTTGGAGATTTAGTAGAACGACAATCGTATAATCGGGATATACTTTTTCGTATTATAGAGATAAAAGGAGAAATGGCAATTTTATTTGGAGAAGAAGTTAGGCTTGTTGCGGACGCTCCACTTGAAGATTTAATTATTATTAATCAGCGTGAGTATAAAAAAAGAGAAAAGCGCGAAAAGGAGAAGATGGAGCGCACATATCGTCTATTTCAACAAGATTATGTACTCATGAAAGAGCGGCATGAACATACTTCCACAGGTGGCTATACGAATGAGGTGAGTTACTTTCAAATGCCGGGAAGGGTACTGCATATAGATGGGGATCCATTATATTTACGGAAATGTTTAGATTTATATACAAAGATAGGAGTTCCAGTGCAAGGAATTCATTGTAAGGAAACAGAAATGCATGAAAAGGTAGTGGATTTAATCAATCATTTTCGACCAGATATTTTAGTCATAACAGGTCATGATGCGTATACAAAGTCAAAAGGGGTAATGGGAGATTTAGCAGCCTACAGGCATTCTAGACACTTTGTACAGGCAGTTCGTGAAGTAAGAAAAAAATATCCATCATTAGATCAGCTTGTTATTTTTGCGGGAGCGTGTCAATCACACTTTGAAGCTTTAATTCGAGCAGGTGCTAATTTTGCTAGTTCTCCTTCCCGTATTAATATTCATGCTTTGGATCCTGTATATGTAGTAGGAAAAGTTAGTTTTACTTCTTTTATGGAACGTGTAAACGTATGGGATGTTGTGCGTAATACAATTACTGGTGAAAAAGGTCTTGGTGGCGTTGAAACGCGAGGTATTTTACGAACAGGGCTACCATTTCAATATTATGATGAGTAAGCAAGGTACATAGGTATCTTGCTTTTTTAGTAGGTGGAATATAATGCCTATAATTATATATCTATACTTAATGTTTTATGGGTGTTTGGATAAAAGAAGATAGGAACGAACAAACTATAAATAATACTTTTATAATATAGTACTTCTTCTATCTATTCAAAGGCAGTAAGCGCAGCTAATAATAGGGCTTGTTCGTGTAATTTATCCAGCATGAATGGGCAATCCTACCTCAAGATCCAGAGAGAAGCAAGGAAGATAGGTGGGATCCTTACTGCCTGTAACAGCCCGATTGGTGAGAGCTTATAATGAGTGGGGATGAAGAAAGCACCCACTCATTAAAGTTGCACTGTATCATTAGGATAGAGGGATCATGTGTTCTTAAGTATTCACTCTAAATTACAGCGAGGTGTAGCTAAGCATATGGCAAAACGTTTAGATGAAATTAAAAACGAATTAGATCATCATCTTGGAAAGCGTCTTATGTTAAAGGCGAATAGTGGTAGAAGAAAAACGGTAGAGCAATCGGGTGTATTAGCAGAGACATATCGTTCTGTGTTTGTTGTGCAGCTCGATCAACAAGAAGATACATTACAGCGTGTTTCCTATAGTTATGCAGATGTTTTAACAGAAACAGTGGAATTAACATTTTATGATGACCCTCATAATGAGGTGTTTTTAGGTTAATTATATGACGTGTTACATATTTTCCCACAAATGAAACGTTTTATGTTTTTGCATACTAACTATACCGTAGCAAAATAAGGAGGTAATTTGCATTGAGTAGACGAAGAGGAGTCATGTCAAATCGATTTAAAGAAGAGCTGGCAAAAGAGCTTGGATTTTACGATGTTGTTCAGAAAGAAGGATGGGGCGGAATTCGTGCGAAAGATGCTGGTAATATGGTGAAACGGGCTATTGAAATTGCTGAGAAGCAATTAATGAAACAAAATCAGTAGTTGTAACATATTCCTATGCTGCGGTAGCCGAGGTGAAAATCCTCGGCTTTTTGCACGCCAAAAGGTGTCATCATTTTGCATAAGTAGTTTCATTCTACATGCTTTTCGTTATAATTAGGGAAGTGTCATCGTCTTACTATAAATTTATGGTAAAATAAACGATAAAAGATTGAGTACATAGAGTGGGTGAATAGATTGAAGCTACTAGTGAAAGCACCAGCAAAGATTAATTTGTCGTTAGATGTACTGGGAAAAAGACAAGACGGCTATCATGAAGTAAAAATGATTATGACAACAATCGATTTAGCCGATCGTTTAGAGCTAACAGAGTTAACGGAAGACCGTATTGAAATCGTGTCTCATAATCGATATGTCCCAGACGACCAACGTAACTTGGCTTATCAGGCAGCAAAATTATTAAAAGAAAAATATCAGGTAAAACAAGGTGTATCTATTGCGATTGAAAAAACAATTCCGGTGGCAGCAGGGTTAGCAGGTGGAAGCAGCGATGCAGCTGCTACATTACGTGGCCTTAATAAAATATGGAATTTAGGACTTACAATGGATGAACTAGCGGAACTTGGCGCAGAGATTGGATCCGATGTATCTTTTTGTGTGTATGGAGGAACGGCAATTGCAACAGGAAGAGGAGAGAAGATTGAACATATAAAAACACCTCCATCTTGCTGGGTTATTTTAGCGAAGCCGCATATCGGTGTGTCGACTGCTGACGTATATGGAAATTTAAAGTTGAATCGTGTTACACACCCTGACGTCGATCAAATGGCCGAAGCGATTAATCGTGGTGATTATCAGGGGATTTGTAATGCTGTTGGCAACGTATTGGAGGATGTGACATTTGCGATGCATCCTGAAGTTGCACGTATTAAAACACGGATGAAGCGATTTGGGGCAGATGCGGTTTTAATGAGCGGCAGTGGTCCAACGGTGTTTGGACTTGTGCATCATGATTCGAGAATGCATCGTATCTATAATGGATTAAAAGGGTTTTGTGAACAGGTATATGCTGTACGCCTATTAGGAGAGCGAGAAACGCTTGAATAAAGGCGTATAATACGTTATTATTTGTTTAGAATATTCGTGATTTGAGGTGAGAGTGTGAAAATTAGACGAAGTACAAGATTAGTCGATATGACTTATTATTTGCTACAAAATCCTCGTCAGCTAGTTTCTCTCACTTTTTTTGCTGAACGGTATCAATCCGCTAAATCTTCTATTAGTGAAGATTTAGTTATTATTAAGCAAACGTTTGAACAGCAAGGGGTCGGCACATTGCAAACGATACCAGGAGCAGCAGGAGGAGTGAAATATATTCCATATATAAGTGAAGAAGAGGCGAATCTGGTTATTAGTGAACTATGTAGTTTATTTGAGAATCCAGATCGTATTTTACCAGGTGGATACTTATATATGACTGATCTTTTGAGTAATCCGCGTCATATTAATGGCGCAGGGCGTTTATTTGCTTCTGTTTTTGCAAGACAACCTATCGACGCAGTTATGACTGTAGCAACGAAGGGAATTCCACTTGCTTACGCAGTAGCAAACTATTTAGATGTACCGGTAGTCATTGCAAGGAAAGATAATAAGGTAACAGAAGGACCGACAGTTAGTATTAATTACGTATCAGGTTCATCTAAGCGAATTCAAACAATGACATTAGCAAAACGCAGCTTACCAGAAGGAGCTAATGTGTTAATTATTGATGACTTTATGAAAGCTGGCGGAACGATTCAAGGTATGATTAGCATGTTAGAAGAGTTTAAGGCGAATGTAGTCGGAATTGGTGTGTTAGTAGAATCTACAGACATCGAAGAAAGACTCATTAATAATTTTGTCTCATTGATTCGTTTGTCAGAAGTAGATATTAAAGAAAAAACAATTCAAGTGGAGAAGGGAAACTATTCACTTGTCCCATTTGATGAGGAACTTGTAGGAGCAGAATAAAAAAGGTAAGGCAAAGGGCTTTATCTTTTTTATAGTTAAAGATGCTAGTAGACGATAGGACTTTCTGTAATAACTAAAGCTCTATCGCCTACTAGCAAGTTTCGTTCTGTTTATAGACTCATGAATTTGTGTAGGTAGGGTATTTGTATAACAATAAAAAGTTAAAGGGTGAAAAGTGATGAAAATTGTTCAAACAAATAAGGCGCCACAAGCCATTGGACCATATTCACAAGGAATTGTTGTGAACAATATGTTTTACAGTTCAGGTCAAATTCCCTTAACGGCAAATGGGGAACTTGTAACAGGAGATGTAAAAGTACAAACTGAACAAGTATTTCAAAATTTACAAGCTGTATTAGAAGAAGCTGGGGCATCATGGGATACGGTAGTAAAAACAACTGTATTTTTGAAAGACATGGATGATTTTAATGATGTGAATGAAGTATATGCATCTTATTTTTCTACGCATAAACCAGCTCGTTCTTGTGTACAAGTTGCGAAATTACCGAAAGATGTTTCTGTCGAGATAGAAGTAATTGCCCTTTTGAAATAAATCGTTGTAAGCGATATCTATTGTTAATCCTCATATTCCATTCTTTTAAAAATTTTTATCTTAAAAATTTTTAAAAAATTGGAGGAGAAATAGAAAATTTGTGGAATTTATACAAACATATCGCTTATTTAGAAAAGGGTGGTGAACACAAGATGGAAGTGACTGACGTAAGATTACGCCGCGTAAACACAGAAGGCCGTATGAGGGCGATTGCCTCTATTACTCTAGACCATGAGTTTGTTGTTCATGATATTCGTGTAATTGATGGCAATAATGGATTATTTGTAGCAATGCCAAGTAAACGTACTCCAGATGGAGAGTTTCGTGATATTGCTCATCCAATTAATTCTAACACACGCTCAAAAATTCAAGATGCGGTTTTAACTGAGTATCACCGTTTAGGCGAGTTGGAAGAGGTTGAGTTTGAAGAAGCTGGAGCTTCGTAAAATTCGAATAAAAAGGGCTCTTTTCATAAAATGAGAGCTCTATAATTTTGTAACAAACTCCTGTAATTGTTTACAGGGGTTTGTTTTTTTTTACCATTTTAACCGAGATGGTTACCTCCTCAAACTGAAAAGAAGATGGAGAAAGTTCGACTCCATTAAAATAGTATGGCTTATTTCTAAAAAAAGATACGCAAGAGTAAACCATTTTATAAGAATTATGGTAAAATTTAATAGTTATGCTGTGTTTCTTGAAATATATAATGATTTAGGATAATATCTTTAATGGATAAATAGGTTGCGATGGAGGGTCTATATGTCAAACAGATTTGCAGTGATTCTGGCTGCAGGTAAGGGCACGCGTATGAAGTCCAAGCTATACAAAGTGCTTCATCCTGTATGCGGAAAACCAATGGTACAGCATGTAGTGGATCAAGTATCTCAATTAGGATTGCAGAAACTTGTGACGGTAGTGGGACATGGTGCTGAAAAAGTACAAGAACAACTAGGAAACGTAAGTGAATTTGCATTACAAGCAGAACAACTTGGTACAGCACACGCTGTCGATCGGGCTGCTGATATCCTTGCAAATGAAGAAGGAACAACTTTGGTTATTTGTGGTGATACGCCGCTTATAACTGCAGAAACAATGGAAGCATTGTTAAAACATCATGAGGAAGCAGGAGCTAAAGCTACAGTGCTAACGGCATACATAGAAGAGCCTGCTGGATATGGTCGTATTGTTCGTAATGAAAATGGTCATGTTGAAAAAATTGTTGAGCACAAAGATGCAAATGAAGTAGAGCTAACTATTAAAGAGATTAATACAGGTACGTATTGTTTTGATAATAAAGCGCTATTTGCGTCACTTTCTAAAGTTTCAAATGATAATGCACAAGGTGAATACTACCTTCCAGATGTTATTGAAATTTTGAAAGGTGAAGGGCATATTGTATCGGCTTATCAAACGGAGCATTTTGATGAAACGTTAGGTGTAAACGACAGAGTCGCTCTATCGCAAGCGGAAGTCATTATGAAGAATCGTATCAATCATAAGAACATGGTAAATGGTGTTACAATTATAGATCCAAGTAACACATATATTTCTGCAGATGCAATTATTGGTAGTGATACAGTTATTCATCCAGGCACAATTATTGAGGGCAAGACTGTAATTGGGTCTGATTGTGAAATTGGACCACATACGGTTATTCGTGATAGTGAAATTGGAGACGGTACAACAATTCGTCAATCTACTGTGCATGACAGCAAGATTGGTACAGAAGTATCAGTTGGTCCATTTGCACATATTCGTCCAGATTCCGTTATTGGTAATGAAGTACGCGTTGGAAATTTCGTAGAAATCAAGAAAACTGTTTTTGGTAATGGAAGTAAAGCTTCACACTTAAGTTATATCGGGGATGCACAAATTGGAGAAAACGTGAATCTTGGTTGTGGTTCAATTACAGTGAATTATGATGGCAAGAATAAATTCAAAACAGTTATTGGAGATGGCGTATTTATTGGTTGTAACTCAAACCTTGTTGCTCCTGTAACAGTTGAAGATGGTGCGTATGTGGCAGCAGGCTCTACAATTACAGAGAATGTTCCATCAAAAGCATTATCAATTGCACGTGCGCGTCAAGTTAACAAAGAAGATTATGTTGATCAATTGCTGAATAAGAAAAAATCATAATGTGGAGGGTTAATCTAGATGTCAACTCAATATCTAAATTCTAATTTGAAAGTATTCTCTTTAAACTCTAACAAGGAACTTGCTGAGCAAATTGCAAAGCATATTGGAGTTGAGTTAGGGAAATGTTCTGTTGACCGTTTTAGCGATGGAGAAGTTCAAATTAACATTGAAGAAAGTATTCGTGGTTGTGATGTATTCATTATTCAATCTACAAGTTTTCCAGTAAACGAACATATCATGGAACTACTTATTATGATTGATGCATTAAAACGTGCCTCTGCAAAAACAATTAATATTGTAATTCCTTACTATGGTTATGCACGTCAGGATCGTAAAGCACGTTCTCGTGAACCGATTACATCGAAACTTGTAGCAAACTTGCTTGAAACAGCAGGTGCAACTCGTGTAATTACTCTAGATTTACACGCTCCACAAATTCAAGGATTCTTTGATATCCCAATTGACCACTTAATGGGTGTACCAATTCTTTCTGATTACTTTGAGTCCAAAGGTCTTAAAGATATCGTAATTGTGTCTCCTGACCATGGTGGTGTAACACGTGCAAGAAAAATGGCTGATCGCTTAAAAGCGCCAATCGCTATTATTGATAAGCGTCGTCCTCGTCCGAACGTAGCTGAGGTAATGAACATTATCGGTAATATCGAAGGAAAAACAGCAATCTTAATTGATGACATTATTGATACAGCTGGTACAATTACATTAGCAGCAAACGCTCTTGTTGAGAATGGTGCTTCTGAAGTATATGCTTGCTGTACACACCCAGTTTTATCTGGTCCAGCAATTGAGCGCATTGAAAATTCAAATATTAAAGAGTTGGTAGTAACGAACTCTATCGTATTACCAGAAGAGAAGAAAATTGACAAAGTACACGAACTTTCTGTTGCTCCATTAATTGGAGAAGCAATCATTCGTGTGTACGAAGAAGAATCTGTAAGTGTATTATTCAATTAATTGGATAGAATGAGACGTAACCAAATTTGGTTACGTCTTTTCGTATCGTAGAAAGAAAGTAGTGGTGGAAGAATGAAATTAATAGTAGGACTTGGGAACCCTGGTAGAGAATATGAATTAACAAGGCATAATATTGGATTTATGGCGATTGATGAACTTGCGAAGCGATGGAACATTTCTTTAAATGAACAAAAGTTTAAGGGGATGTTTGGAGCAGGTTTTGTGAATGGCGAAAAAGTGATTTTATTAAAGCCGCTTACATATATGAATTTGTCTGGAGAAAGCATCCGTCCGCTTATGGATTATTATAAGATTGATTTAGAAGACTTTATTATTATGTATGATGATTTAGATCTTCCTGTAGGGAAATTACGCCTTCGTATGAAAGGAAGTGCGGGTGGTCATAACGGAGTAAAGTCGACAATCGCTCATTTAGGAACACAAGAGTTCCAACGTATTCGTATGGGAATTGATCGCCCTAAAAATGGAATGAAGGTAGTAGACTATGTGCTAGGACGTTTTACAGCGGAAGAAATGGTAGATGTAAATCATGCTATTGAGAAAGCTGCTAATGCATGTGAGGAGTGGCTTAACAAATCGTTTCTTCAAGTAATGAACGATTTTAATAACTAATTTTATAAATTGGAATATTTTATCATGTTTTGATCCATACTAGTAGTAATTGTACCTTTAGGAGGATAGTATGGACGGACATTATTATTGTGGGCATTGTGGTTGTCACGTAGGTTCCATTACCGCAGAAAAAGTATACAGCGATGTTTTGTTTCAACTGACAGAGCAAGAAAGATTGAATATGATTCATTTTCATGAGAATGGAAATATATATATAAAAACAATTTGTGAATTATGTCAAGAAACACTTGCATCTTACCCTGAGTATTATGAATATGAAAAGTTTTTGCAATAAATCGTATCGCTTTGGCGTGTCCAAAGCATTTTTCTATTTTCTTTTTCTGAAATATTTGCATAAAAATATAGTAACTTGCTCTTTGCGTTGAGAGGAGTTTTGAAAATGATAGGATTATTAGAGCAATTTTATAAAAATAAAGAGGTTCAATCCATTATAAATGGTTTAGAAGAAGGATTAAAAGAGCAACTGGTATCAGGGATGGCAACTTCCTCCCGTTCTTTATTAATGGCTGCTTTATATAAAAAGACAAAGCAGTCTCAACTTGTTGTGACACACAATTTATATCAAGCACAAAAAATCTATGAAGACTTAGTATCATTACTTGGTGAAAAGGACGTCTGGCTGTATCCTGTGAATGAATTAATTGCATCAGAAGTTGGTGTTGCCAGCCCTGAACTGAAAGCACAGCGAATTGAAGTGTTAAATCGTTTAGCGGCGGGAGAGAATGGTATCATTGTTGCCCCTGTTGCTGGATTACGAAGATTTTTGCCTATGAAGGAGTTATGGAAGCAAAAGCAAATTGAAATCAATCTAGGGCAAGAGGTTGATTTAGATGCATTGCTTCATACTTTACATCATATTGGTTATGAGCGTAAATCAATGGTAGAGGCTCCAGGAGAGTTTAGCTTGCGCGGGGGAATATTGGATATTTATCCTTTAACAGAGGAATTGCCGTTTCGTATTGAATTTTTTGATACAGAGGTTGATTCGATTCGCTTATTCGATGTTGAAGAACAACGATCTCAAGATAAAAGAGAAAGTGTAAAGTTTGGACCAGCGACGGAGTTTGTATTTTCACCAGAAGAGTTGCGTGTAGGTATAGAGCATCTTGAAAAAGGGCTAATGAAGACGATGCAAAAATTATCTGATGACAAGATTAAGACAGCAGTATTAGAAACGGTTAGTCATGAGATAGAGTTATTAAAGAATGGTCAAAATATAGAGCAAATGTTTAAGTATTTATCTATTTTCTACAAGGAACCTGCTAGTCTAATAGATTATTTACCTGAAAACGGTGTAGTTATTTTAGATGAAATTTCACGCGTTCAAGAGACAGCATCGCATCTTGAGACAGAAGAGGCAGAGTGGTATACATCACTTCTTAGTGAAGGGGCTATTATTCAAGACTTGGTATTCTCTCATTCCTTTGAAGAATTTTTGCGCCATAAAAAAAGAAGTTTTGTGTATTTAACATTATTTTTACGTCACATTGCACATACACACCCACAAAATATTGTCAATGTGACATGTAAAACAATGCAGGATTTTCATGGGCAAATGCAACTCTTGAAAACAGAAATTGATAGGTGGAATGAGGGGCAATTTACAACAGTTATCTTAGGAACAGATGAAGAGCGTGCCAAGAAATTACAACATATATTAAGTGATTATGATATTGAGGCAGATATTATAGAATCGACAGATATATTACTTCCTGGACGTTTGCAAATTGCTGTAGGTGATTTACATGCAGGATTTGAAATGCCGATGCAAAAGCTTGTTGTCATTACAGAAAAAGAACTGTTCCATAAAAAGGTGAAAAAGTCGCGACGCAAGCAAAAGTTATCAAATGCCGAGCGAATTAAAAGCTATTCCGAACTAAAAGTTGGGGATTATGTTGTTCATGTAAACCATGGTATTGGTAAATTTTTAGGAATAGAAACACTAGAGATTAATGGTGTTCATAAAGATTACTTAAATATTAAATATCAAGGAAATGATAAATTATACGTTCCAATTGAACAAATTGATCAAGTTCAAAAATATGTAGGGTCGGAAGGTAAAGACCCGAAAGTTTACAAACTTGGTGGTAATGATTGGAAAAAGGTGAAAACAAAGGTAGAAAAATCTGTACAAGATATTGCAGATGATTTGATTAAATTATATGCAGAACGTGAGGCGTCAAAAGGATATGCGTTTACACCAGATACTGCAGAACAACGGGAGTTTGAATCTTCTTTCCCATATCAAGAGACAGAAGATCAATTGCGCTCCATTGAAGAGATTAAAAAAGATATGGAACGCAGTCGACCAATGGATCGTCTTCTTTGTGGTGATGTTGGTTATGGAAAGACAGAAGTAGCGATTAGGGCGGCCTTTAAAGCGATTATGGATGAAAAACAGGTTGCAATTTTAGTACCGACAACCATTCTTGCGCAACAACACTATGAAACAATTCGAGAGCGTTTTCAAGACTATCCGATTAACATCGGGTTATTAAGTCGTTTCCGTACTCGTAAAGAACAAAATGAAACGATTAAAGGATTGAAAGATGGGACTGTCGATATTGTTATTGGGACACATCGTATCTTATCTAAAGATGTAACATATAAAGACTTAGGCCTTCTTATTATTGATGAAGAACAACGATTTGGTGTTACGCATAAGGAAAAAATTAAGCAATTGAAGGCAAATATTGATGTTTTAACGTTAACAGCAACTCCAATTCCACGTACACTTCATATGTCTATGCTTGGAGTACGGGATTTATCGGTTATTGAAACACCGCCAGAAAATCGTTTCCCAGTACAAACGTATGTAGTGGAATATAACCCTGCACTAATTCGGGAAGCGATAGAAAGAGAACTTGCCCGAGGTGGTCAAATTTACTTCTTATATAATCGTGTAGAGGATATTGAAAGAAAAGCAGATGAAATTTCTATGTTAGTTCCAGAGGCCCGTGTAACATATGCACATGGGAAAATGAATGAAAGTGAACTTGAATCTGTCATGTTGTCATTTTTAGAGGGACAATATGATGTTCTAGTAAGTACAACAATTATTGAAACGGGCGTTGATATTCCCAATGTAAATACATTAATCGTGTATGATGCAGATCGTATGGGATTATCACAGTTGTATCAGCTTCGTGGCCGAGTTGGTCGTTCAAATCGTGTTGCTTATGCATATTTTGCATACAAGCGCGACAAAGTGTTATCTGAAGTTGCTGAGAAGCGCCTGCAAGCAATTAAGGAATTTACGGAGCTTGGATCAGGCTTCAAAATTGCAATGCGAGATTTATCTATTCGTGGTGCAGGGAATTTATTAGGAGCGGAACAACATGGATTTATTGATTCGGTTGGATTTGATCTATATTCCCAAATGTTAAAAGATGCCATTGAACAAAGAAAAGGAAAACAGGGCATTGAAAATACAATTGATGTTGAAATTGATTTAGAAGTAGATGCATATTTACCGGATAGCTATATATCAGATAGTAAACAAAAAATTATGATGTACAAACAATTTAGAGGTGTTTCTACACTTGAAGATATTGAAGAATTACAAGAAGAAATGATTGATCGATTTGGTGATTATCCGCAAGAGGTAGGATATTTATTACAAATTGCAAATATTAAAGTGTTGGCAATGAAAGAGCAGATTGAATTAATTAAACAAACGAAGTCTGAGGTGACATTCTTATTCTCGGAACAAGCAAGTCAAAATATTGATGGTGGAAAACTATTTATGCTTGGAAATAAATTTGGACGTATGATTGGACTTGGAATGGAAGGACCACACTTGAAAGTTAGTATGAAAATAAATGGATTAGAAACATCAAAATGGTTAACGATTGCTGAAAATTTATTAAAAGGCTTACCAGACGTGAAGAAAGAGACAATAAATGCTTAAAATAAAATAAAAAATGCAATTCGGCGTGCATAGAAGAACTAATGTGTAAAATACTATGTTTAACAGTTGGTGATTTTTACATGAACAGGTAATTTCACCACTTTCATCATCAGTAGAAAGAGAGGCAGCATTAGAATGAAAGCAACTGGAATCGTACGTCGAATTGATGATTTAGGTAGGGTGGTAATTCCAAAAGAAATCCGTAGAACTTTACGTATTCGCGAGGGAGATCCACTAGAAATATTTGTTGATCGCGATGGAGAAGTGATTTTAAAAAAATATTCTCCAATTAGTGAATTAGGTGATTTTGCAAAAGAATATGCAGATGCTTTATATGATAGCTTAGGACATAATGTACTCGTATGTGATCGAGATTCCGTTATTGCTGTAGCGGGGGTATCTAAAAAAGAATACTTAAATAAAAGCATCGGTGATTTAATTGAAAGGATAATGGAAGAAAGAAAGTCTGTTATTATGACAGATGAAAGTGAAATTTCAATTATTGAAGGGGTAACTGAAAAGGCTCATTCTTATACGATTGGTCCTATTGTCGCCAATGGAGATCCAATTGGAGCTGTTATCATTTTCTCGAAGGATACAGTTATAACTGAGGTAGAGCATAAAGCTGTAGATACTGCTGCAGGCTTTTTAGCTAAGCAAATGGAGCAATAAGCAATATAACCATTTATAAATAATAACCTTTCCTAATTAGAATTTTTCCTTATTAGAAAATATAACTGTTGTGTGAAGATAAATATTTATAAAAAGGGTAGCTACTTTTGCTACCTTTTTTATATTCCTCGTATATTTATTATTTTTTATCCGCTCAGGATGAGATTGTTTCAAATAGAATTCTGCTTTTTTCTTTGTGATATAATACGGAAGATGAGAATAGAAAAGGAGTTTTCTCGTATGGAAGCGAAGAAGTATCAAGCCTTTTGGCGCGGGGCAATTATATTGACAGTTGCCAGTTTTGTTACAAAAGTGTTAAGCGCCTTTTACCGTATTCCATATCAAAATATAGCGGGGGATATCGGGTTTTATATTTATCAGCAGATTTACCCCTTTTATGGATTTTGCCTAATCCTAGCTACGTATGGTTTTCCAATCATTATTTCTAAGATGATAGCGGAACGTTTGGAACAAGGTAGGCGAAAGGAAGCAGAAGAAATCATTTGTGTTTCTTTTTGGTTCTTATTAGGAATTGGTAGCCTTGGCTTTTTCACTTTATTTTTTGGTGCTCATACTATTGCGTTAGTGATGGGAGATATACAACTATATAAATTGCTGAGAGTTATTTCGTTTTCGTTTTTATTGATGCCTTTTTTATCTGTAGCAAGAGGATACTTTCAAGGATTTAATGAGATGATGCCGACAGCTGTTTCGCAGGTAATGGAACAAAGTGTTCGTGTATCTATTATTGTATTGTTATCATTATTTCTTATAGCTCATGGATTTGATTTATATACAGTTGGGGCTGGAGCAATGTTTGGATCAGTTGCTGGTGGGCTGATTGGTATGATTATACTGCTTCTTTATATGCGCCAAGATTTCCAATCAATTTTCTTGCAAAGATGGAAAAGGATTCGAAATAAAAAAGCCATAATTCGTATGCTCTTTTGGCAAGGAATTGGTATTTGTGTAAGTAATTTAGTTTTAATTTTTATTCAAATGGCAGATTCCCTCTCTTTTTATACTTTGCTTATTCATGCTGGAGAACCAGCAGAAATCGCTAAAATGTTAAAAGGGGTTTATGATAGAAGTATTCCGTTAATGCAGCTTGGGACAGTTGTAACGACATCGTTCTCGCTTTCGCTTATTCCGCTTATTACAGCGGCAAGAACAAGAGGAGATTACGTATTTATTAGAGAAAAGGTAAAGTTGGCGATAAAAATAACGATTGTCATTGGACTTGCAGCAGCAGTTGGACTAGCTTGCATTATAAAGCCAACCAATATGATGTTATTTGAGAATAGTAATGGGTCAGGTGTATTAGCGATTTTAGCTATATCCATTTTATTTAGTTCATTATCTATTACAACTGCGTCTATTTTACAAGGATTAGGGCAAACGTTAAAGCCAGCGCTTTTTGTTGTACTAGGAAGTTGTTTAAAGGTAGTACTTAATTATATATTGATGCCATATATAGGAATAGCAGGGGCTGCGATTGCAACTGTACTAGCACTTCTTAGTATCGCATTGTTAAACGGTGGTTTACTTGTTCGAATTGTAGACGAAGCACTTATTGAAAAGCGGCAATTGACGAAAGTAATGATTAGCGGTATAGGTATGGCTGTTACATTGATGGTTTTTATAAATATATTTGAAAGCTTAGGTCATATGAGCCGAATTTTTGCATCAGTTGAGGCCTTATTAGGAGTAGGAGTTGGCGTTCTTATATACGGATTTTTCATTTTGAAAATGTCTGTTTTTACAAAAGAAGAACTGGGAACTTTTATGAAGCAAGATAAAATAAAAGATTCCTTGAAGAAGAGTGGATAGAGGTGACTTCTGTGAGTGGAGTAATTACAGTGTTAGGATTAGGAGCTGGTGAGTTAGACCAGCTAACAATGGGTGTATATAAAAAGATAAAAGAAGCATCGCATATGTATGTGCGCACAAAAGAACACCCTGTGATTGAAGAATTAGAAAAAGAAGGGATTCAGTACACAGCTTTTGATCATATATATGAAGCGCATGATACATTTGAAATTGTATATGAAACAATTGTAAAAGAACTGCTAGAAAAAGCGCAAAATACGGAAATTATTTATGCGGTACCCGGTCATCCGCTTGTTGCAGAAAGAACCGTTCAATTACTATTAGAAAAGGGAAAACAAGAGCAAGTTGAGATTCGGATTGAAGGTGGACAAAGCTTTCTCGATCCGATGTTTTCTAGCTTGAAAATTGATCCGATTGAGGGATTTCAATTTGTTGATGCTACCTCATTTGAACGCGGGCAATTGGAATTGCGACACCATTTGATTTTTTGTCAAGTATATGATGTATTCGTCGCATCGGATGTAAAGTTGACATTAATGGAAATGTTGCCTGATGAATATGAGGTATATATTGTAACAGCGGCAGGGACATCTTTTGAAGAAGTGAAAAAAGTACCGTTATATATGTTAGATCATGAGACAAGGCTGAACAATTTAACGAGTGTGTATGTACCTCCAGTGAAAGAACGGAAAGTGTTGTATCAACAATTCGATGTGCTGCGCGAAATTATTGCGGAACTTCGCGGGCCAAATGGTTGCCCTTGGGATAAAAAACAAACACATCAATCCTTAAAGAAATACTTAATAGAAGAAGCATATGAAGTATTAGAGGCAATTGATGAAGAAGACGATGATCACTTAGTTGAAGAGCTTGGTGATGTATTATTACAAGTTATGCTTCATGCTCAAATTGGAGAAGATGAAGGGTGGTTCTCTATCGATGACATCATTCAAACGCTATCTGAGAAAATGGTGCGTCGTCATCCACATGTATTTGGTGAAGTAGATGTTAAAGATGAGGAGGACGTTCTTTCAAATTGGGAAGAAATTAAGAAGAAAGAAAAAGGAAATGTAAGAGAGTCTGTTTTAGCAGGTATACCGAAAGGCTTACCGCAACTAATGCGTGCTTATGAAATCCAAAAGAAGGCAGGGAAAGTTGGATTTGATTGGGCTGATGTTCAGCCGATGAAAGAGAAAGCATTAGAGGAATGGGAAGAGTTTCAACAAGAAGTAGAGAAAATGGATCGAGAAAAAATGTTAGGTGAGTTTGGTGATGTATTGTTTGCATTTGTTAATATAGCTCGCTATTATAATTTAAATCCAGAAGAAGCACTTCATGTTACAAATGAAAAATTTATGCGCCGCTTTTTATATATGGAAGCAAAAATAGCTGAGATGAATAAAGAAATACAACAATTCACATTAGAACAATTAGACGTTTTGTGGGAGGAAGCAAAACAAGTAGAGAATAAATAGGGGGAAATGAGATGCGCTTAGATAAATTTTTAAAAGTATCACGTTTAATTAAGAGAAGAACATTGGCAAAAGAAGTGGCAGATCAAGGACGAATTTCAATTAATGGACAAGTTGCAAAAGCAAGTTCAGTTGTGAAGGTAGAAGATGAACTTACAATTCGATTTGGTCAAAAAGTAGTAACTGTGAAAATAAATGAGTTAAAAGAAACGACGAAAAAAGAAGATGCTGCTAATATGTATACTGTCATTCGTGAAGAAAAAGTAAAAGCTGAAGAAGGCTTGTTCTAAATTTATTTCTCCCCTCATACATTACTATTAGCTAATATCAAGCTATGGGGGGATTCTTCGTGAATAATAGTTATTCAACTATATCTTCTAACCAGCAAAACGGGTCTGTAGAGCATGATATTATTATGCGTGGGAGACGTGTAATTGATATTACCGGTGTAAAACAAGTAGAGAGTTTTGATAGTGAAGAATTTTTGTTAGAGACTGTCATGGGGTTTTTAACGATTCGTGGTCAAAATTTGCAGATGAAAAATTTAGATGTTGAAAAAGGGATTGTATCCATTAAAGGGAAAATTTATGAGATGCTTTATATTGATGAGAATCAAGGGGAGAAAGCTAAAGGCTTCTTTAGTAAGTTGTTTAAATGAGTCTAACGGTGCAATTGTATACAATGCTTTCGATGATTGGGATGGGCGCTTGGATTGGTGCGTCTTTAGATACATACCAACGTTTTTTAAAACGCCAACAGCGTAAACGATGGATTGTATTTATGAATGATATACTATTTTGGATTGTCCAAGCACTATTTGTCTTTTATATATTATTACTTGTAAATGAAGCAGAACTGCGTGTTTATGTATTTGTTGCGTTACTATGTGGTTTTGCTGCATATCAAAGTCTACTGAAATCATTGTACATGAAGGTATTGAACTTTCTCATTTACATTTCTATGCAAATGATTCAATTTGCTATTCAAATGATTAAACAGCTCTTGATCAAGCCGGTTGTTGTCATGACGCAGCTTATGATTGCACTTATATTATTTTTATTTCGCATGCTACTTTCTGTCGGACATGTTTTATGGAAGTTCTTGACTTTAATCGTACTTTTTGTGTGGAAAGTTTTTTTCTGGCCTTTTCGATTTATTGCGTCACTCATATGGAAACTTCTCCCTAACCATGTTAAACTTTTTATAGAGAAATATGCGGGACTCCTAGAATATTTGAAGAAATGGAAAGAATATATTTTCAAGATATGGAGGCAGCTAAAACAGAAGTTAGGGGGACCTCGGAAATGAGGGAACTGAAACAAAGAGTGATTGAAAAAAAGAATCCAAATTCTGTAAGGGAACATATAATACAAACAAATGACAACAGGAAGCGACTTTATCGCCGTTTAACGGTTTTTCTTGTTTTTGCTTTTACAATTATTGTAAGTGTTAGTGTAACATTTTATCAGCAAAATAGTTCTATTAAAGCTCGAGAAGCAAAGGTTGAAGACATGAAGAAGGAATTGGAAGCACTAACGAAGGAAGAAAAAAAATTAAAAAGTGATATTCAAAAGTTGAATGATGAAGAGTATGTTTTAAAGATTGCTAGAAGGGATTATTTCTTCTCTGGAAAAGGAGAGATAATTTTTCCTGTTTCTAAGTAGAGTATGTCTTATTGACACTATATTTTAGGATTATATATAATAAAGTAAAATTTGACTTTTTAACCACTAAGGAGGAGCATTTTTTTTATGTCAATTGAGGTAGGCAGCAAGTTACAGGGTAAAGTAACAGGTATTACAAATTTTGGGGCTTTTGTGGAGCTGCCAGAAGGCTTAACAGGTCTTGTTCATATTAGTGAAGTTGCTGATAATTATGTAAAAGATATTAATGATCATTTAAAAGTTGGCGACGAAGTAGAAGTAAAAGTTATTAATGTTGAAAAAGATGGGAAAATTGGCCTGTCTATAAAGAAAGCTAAAGAACGTGAAAAAACTGAGGGCGATCGTCCACGCGGTGAACAACGTTCTGGACGTCCACAACGCAATCGCTCTTTTAACAGAGATAACCGTGGTAATGATAGCCGCAACCAGAAAGAAACGTTTGAGCAAAAAATGGCACGCTTTTTAAAAGATAGTGAAGATCGATTAACTTCTTTAAAGCGTAATACAGAATCTAAACGTGGTGGCCGAGGCGCGCGTCGCGGATAAAACCATTTTATTTCTAACATATAGAGAGGTGCCCGGGGTAATTTACTTAGGGCGCTTTTTTATATGAATATATTTGTGAAAAAAAGAATAAAAAACTTTTTCAAATATGTTGACTTTGAAATGAATTTGATATAAGATACTAATTGTCCGTTAAATAAGACGACATGGCGGTGTAGCTCAGCTGGCTAGAGCGTACGGTTCATACCCGTGAGGTCGGGGGTTCGATCCCCTCCGCCGCTATATTTTAATTTAACGGCCCGTTGGTCAAGTGGTTAAGACACCGCCCTTTCACGGCGGTAACACGGGTTCGAATCCCGTACGGGTCATCTAAAAAAAGATCATGCAAATTTGCATGATCTTTTTTTTATAAATATATTCGATAATTCTACAAAAACACCATTTAATTTCAGGAAAAAATTTATTTTCTATTTTATTTTTTTGGCTATTTGTATATATATAGGTTTATTTTGAATAAAAAGTCGAACGATTATGAGGAGAATATCTGTTGTTTTGACAAAAATCCTAAACATCATCTTTTATAATGACAATAATTAAACTATGCAGGTGGTGTTAAAAATATGCCTAAAGCAGGACGGGATACAATGAATACAAGTGTATTAGCGATGGGTGATGGTCAGTTTAGCGCAATAAGGTGGACAAGTAAGGTGAGGATGAAGTTGGAGCATGTATTCTTTAGATGGGGGTTTGTAATCGTTTTAATCGGCTTTCTTTTAGGACGAGCATATATATTAACGAATATTTTACCATTCGCATTACCGTTTTTTGCTGCTGTATATGTAATGAAACGAGATAAGATGGCACTTGCGTTTTTAGCTCTTATGGGTGGAGCGCTTTCTGTTTCGATAGATAATTTACTTTTTACTTTTTCATCTATTTTTACTTTCTTCATTTATAATATCTTCTTTAAGCGATTTACACGCAAAACTGTTGGACTTGTACCATTTCAAGTTTTTATCTCCGCATTAACCGCACATCTTATTGTTGTTTATTTCGCACAACAAACAGTTACCATGTACGATTTGCTTGTAAGTACAATAGAAGCAGGACTTAGTTTTGTATTGACGATGATTTTTTTACAAAGCGTTCCGTTGTTAACAGAAAGAAGGGGAAAGCAACAAGCCTTAGAAACCGAAGAAATTGTTTGCTTGATTATATTATTAGCGTCTGTACTTACAGGTACAACAGATTGGTTTATTTATGACGCTTCTATTCAGCATATTTTTACGAGATATTTAGTATTATTGTTTGCCTTCGTTGCAGGAGCAGCGACTGGTTCAACAGTGGGTGTTGTAACTGGATTGATATTAAGTTTGGCGAATGTATCCAGCCTATCCCAACTTAGTTTATTAGCCTTTTCTGGATTGCTTGGAGGATTGTTAAGAGAAGGAAAGCGAATTGGAGTAAGTTTAGGGTTATTGATTGGTACAAGCTTAATTACATTGTATGTAGATAAACAAACAAGTATTATTACAACGTTAATAGAATCCGGTATAGCAATTGTGTTGTTTATGTTAACACCAAAAACAATAATAGATCGAATTGCTAAGTTTATGCCAGGGACACAAGAACATTCGCAGGATCAGCAGCAATATTTACGGAGAATGCGTGACGTTACAGCAAATAAAATTAATCAGTTTGCAAATGTATTTTCCGCATTGTCAAATAGTTTTTCGGTGTATGGATATGTAGGAGAAGAAGATAAAGAGGAAGAAGCAGATTTGTTTTTAAGTACCGTTACTGCGAAAACATGTCAAACTTGTTTTAAGAAAGATCAATGTTGGGTTGTGAATTTTGATAAGACGTACGATTATATGAAACAGATTATGGACGAAACCGAGGCTGGGACACTTCAACATAATCGTAAATTAGTTCGTGAGTGGGACAAGTATTGTGTAAGAGGAAAGAAAGTGACGGATTTAGTAGGGAGTGAATTAGATCATTTTTATGAAGGGCAAAAATTGCGAAGACAAATGAAGGAAAATCGTAGAATTGTTGCGGAGCAGCTACTAGGTGTTTCAAAGGTCATGGAGGACTTTGCGAAAGAAATTCAGAAAGAAAGAGAGAATCATCAAGCACAAGAAGAACAAATTTTACAAGCATTACGAGATTTTGGTGTTGAGATAGAGCATGTGGATATTTATTGTTTAGATAGGGGAAGTATCGATATTGAAATGATGATTCCAGCTATGTCTAACGAGCATGGAGAATGCGAAAAGTTAGTTGCCCCAATGCTTTCTGATATTTTAAAAGAGAATATTGTTGTTAAACATGAAGAGCGATCTGCTTATCCAAATGGTCATAGTCTTATCTCATTTGGGTCTGCAAAAACATTTTCACTTGATACAGGACTTGCCACAGCAGCTAAGGGGGGAGGATTTGTATCTGGAGACTCTTATGCAATGATGGATTTAAGTGTAGGAAAATATGCTCTAGCCATAAGCGATGGAATGGGTAATGGACAAAGAGCTCATATGGAAAGTAAGGAGACGGTAAAACTACTACACAAAATATTGCAATCTGGTATTGATGAGGAGATTGCAATTAAAGCTATTAATTCGATTCTTTCTTTAAGAACAACTGAAGAAATGTTTACGACGCTTGATTTAGCTATGGTAGATTTGCGAGATGCGAGCGCTAAGTTTTTAAAAATTGGTTCAACACCAAGCTTTGTGAAGCGTGGAAATAACATTATAAAAATAGAAGCAAGTAATTTACCGATGGGGATTATTGAGGATGTTGAAGTAGATGTTGTAGGTGAACAACTAAAAACAGGGGATATTCTCATTATGATGAGCGATGGGATTTTCGAAGGGGCGCAACATGTTGAAAATCATGAAGTATGGATGAAGCGTAAAATTAAAGAGCTGCAAACAGATGATCCACAAGAGATTGCTGACATTATTATGGAAGAAGTCATTCGCTCGGGTGATGGGTATATTCATGATGATATGACAATTGTAGTTGCAAAGGTGAAGAAAAATATGCCAAAATGGGCTACAATTCCCATTGTAGGTATGCAGGCGCAATAGTAAATTGTCGTAAGGCCTAGAAGCTCTAGGCCTTTTTGTATGAGAGAAATATGGTTTTTATTGTAATAAAGGATGTAAGATAAAAAATGATTTTTGTACATCTTTTTTTTGCACAAAGTTTGTAAAAGTTGTACCATTATAATCAAGGTAAAGTATGTTATTGTTTGGCTTTAATGAAGGGTGAATGCGAAGTTGAAAAATTCATTTGTTGAAAAAGTGGATAGATTTGCAAAGCAGCATGGTGTATTAGAGGAACATTCAACCATTGTTGTAGGAGTTTCAGGAGGACCTGACTCCTTAGCTCTACTATATTATTTGTTAGAAAAAAGAGAAGCGAAGAATTTAACAATTGTTGTCGCGCATGTAGATCATATGTTTAGAGGAGATGAATCCTACGAAGATTTACAATTTGTAGAAAATCTTTGCCATGAACTTGGGATTCTTTGTGAAACGATAAGAATTAATGTTTTGCAATATCAACAGCAACATGGAATGAATGCGCAGGTAGCTGCAAGGGAATGTCGATATGCATTTTTGGAAAGAATAATGAGGAAATATGATGCAGGATATGTCGCGCTTGGTCATCATGGAGATGATCAAGTAGAAACGATTCTGATGCGTCTCGTGCGCGGGAGTACTCCGCAAGGATATGCTGGTATTGCTGTGAAGCGCCCTTTTCATAATGGATATTTAATTAGGCCTTTATTGGCAGTGACAAAGGAAGAAATTTTAGATTACTGCGACCAGTTAGGCATTATGCCGCGTATAGATTCAAGTAATAAAAAAGAAGTATATACAAGAAATCGACTACGTAAGTATGTTTTGCCTTATTTAAAAGAAGAAAATCCTCAGGTGCATGAGCACTTTCAAAAATTTAGTCAGCTTATGCAAGAGGATGAGGCCTATTTGCAGGAATTAGCTTTTGAAAAGATGAATAAAGTAATTACGAAAAAAAGTGATAAATATCTTGTCTTATCAATTCCTGCCTTTGAATCCTTGTCTATGCCTTTACAAAGGAGAGGGATTCAACTAATATTAAACTATCTTTATGAATATAAGATTCCATCTTCGCTTTCTTCTATACATATTGACAAAGTAATTGCGTTTTTCAAACGGATACAACCATCAGGATCGCTAGATTTCCCAGAAGGTTTAAAAATTGTTCGTTCATATGAAGAATGCAGTTTCCGATTTGAACAAGAAATTGTTACCCCTTTTTCTGAAGTTTTATCCATACCTGGTGCAGTTACATTAGCGAATGGAGATAAGCTTATAGCAGAAGTAATAGAGGAAATACCGAGTGACATGAATGAAATGGTATTTGTCGCTAAGTATAATGATATGTCATATCCTCTTTTGGTTCGCTCTCGAGAAAATGGAGATCGTATGTCAATACAAGGTATGAGCGGCACAAAAAAGATAAAAACTATCTTTATCGAAGCGAAAGTACCAAAGGAAAAAAGAGAAGAATGGCCGATTGTTTGTGATGCAAGTGGAAACATTATTTGGGTTCCCTTGTTGAAACGATCTGCATTTGCTATTTCGCCAAAAGTAGCAAACAAAGATAAATATATAATTATTCACTACAAAAGCAAGGAGTCTTCCGGGAGGATAATGAAATGATGAATCAAGATATTGAAAAAGTATTAATTTCTGAGGAGCAAATACAGGAAAAGGTGCGCGAACTAGGTGCAATCATTGCGGAGGAGTATAAGAATACCGTACCTCTTGCAATCGGTGTATTAAAAGGGGCAATGCCTTTTATGGCAGATTTATTAAAGAGAACAGATACATATCTTGAAATGGATTTTATGGCTGTATCTAGTTACGGTCATTCTACAGTTTCAACAGGTGAAGTGAAGATTTTGAAAGACCTTGATACTTCTGTAGAAGGTCGCGATATTTTAATCGTTGAAGATATTATTGATAGCGGTCTGACATTAAGCTACTTAGTAGATTTATTCAAATATCGTAAAGCAAAATCTGTAAAAATTGTTACGCTTCTAGATAAGCCAACTGGTCGAAAAGTAGACCTTAAAGCGGATTATGTTGGATTTACTGTTCCACATGAATTTGTTGTAGGCTACGGTTTAGATTATAAAGAGCAATATCGTAATCTGCCTTATGTAGGAGTATTAAAACCAAATGTTTACTCAAATTAATTAAATACAGGCGTTATAATTGTATAGGAAAGTTTTTCTATGTTACGATTTACTATAGTGTTTATGCCGTGAGAGGAGGTTAGGAATGAATCGTATCTTCCGTAATACCATCTTTTATTTACTGATATTCTTAGTAGTAATTGGAATCGTGAGCTTTTTCAATGGTTCAACGCAAAAAACGACGTCAGTTAGCTACGACAAATTCATTGCTAGACTTGAACAAGGTGAAGTGCGTAATGTGCAACTTCAACCAAAAAATGGTGTATTTGAAGTAAAAGGACAATTCACTAACTCTAGTCAAGGTGAACAATTCGTTACTTATGCACCTAATACTGAGGAATTACAAAAGAAAATTAATGAGAAGGTGAAAGGAGTAGAAGTGAAGTATCAACCAGCAGAAGAAACAAGTGCTTGGGTGACATTCTTTACTTCAATCATTCCGTTTGTTATTCTCTTCATTTTATTCTTCTTCTTACTAAACCAAGCACAAGGCGGCGGTAGTCGTGTTATGAACTTTGGTAAAAGTAAGGCGAAGTTATATAATGACGAAAAGAAAAAAGTACGCTTCAGAGATGTAGCTGGAGCTGACGAAGAAAAGCAAGAACTTGTTGAGGTTGTTGAATTCTTGAAAGATCCTCGTAAGTTCGCTGAAGTAGGTGCTCGTATTCCGAAAGGGGTTCTATTAGTTGGACCTCCAGGTACTGGTAAAACATTGCTTGCACGTGCTGTTGCAGGTGAAGCTGGCGTGCCATTCTTCTCTATTAGTGGTTCTGATTTCGTAGAGATGTTCGTTGGTGTCGGTGCTTCTCGTGTGCGTGATTTATTTGAAAATGCAAAGAAAAATGCACCTTGTATCATTTTTATTGATGAAATTGATGCAGTAGGTCGTCAACGTGGCGCGGGTCTTGGCGGTGGTCATGATGAGCGTGAACAAACGTTAAACCAACTTCTTGTAGAAATGGATGGATTCGGTGCGAATGAAGGTATTATTATCATCGCCGCGACAAACCGTCCAGATATTCTTGACCCAGCGTTATTACGTCCAGGACGTTTTGACCGTCAAATTACAGTGGATCGTCCAGATGTGAATGGACGTGAAGCAGTATTGAAAGTACATGCTCGTAATAAACCGCTTGATGAAGATATCGATTTAAGAGCGATTGCAACTCGTACGCCAGGATTCTCTGGTGCAGATCTTGAGAACTTATTAAACGAAGCGGCATTAGTGGCTGCGCGTCAAAATAAGAAGAAAATTGACATGTCTGATATTGATGAAGCAACGGATCGAGTTATTGCAGGTCCAGCTAAGAAAAGTCGTGTTATTTCTGAAAAAGAACGAAATATTGTTGCCTTCCACGAAGCAGGACACACTGTCATTGGTGTTGTGCTGGATGAGGCAGATATCGTTCATAAAGTAACAATTGTTCCTCGCGGTCAAGCTGGTGGATACGCAGTAATGCTTCCAAAAGAAGATCGTTATTTCATGACAAAACCAGAATTGCTTGATAAGATTACCGGTTTACTTGGTGGTCGAGTGGCTGAGGAAATTGTATTTGGTGAAGTAAGTACAGGAGCTCATAACGATTTCCAACGTGCGACTGGTATTGCTAGACGTATGGTAACAGAATTTGGTATGAGTGATAAGTTAGGTCCAATGCAATTTGGTAGTTCGCAGGGTGGTCAAGTGTTCTTAGGAAGAGACTTCCATTCTGAGCAAAACTATAGTGATGCAATTGCACATCAAATTGATATGGAAATGCAAAACATTATGAAAGAATGTTATGCTCGTGCAAAACAAATCCTAACTGAAAAACGAGATAAGCTTGATATTATCGCTAAAACGTTACTTGAAGTAGAAACGTTAGATGCGGAGCAAATCAATCATTTATATGAACATGGCACTTTACCTGAGCGTAAAAAATCATCTGAAAGTGATGTAAAGGTAAACATTACGATGAAAAAAGATGATGAAAATGCAGAGGATGAAGGTGAAACGAAGGAGTGACGATTGTCACTCCTTTTTATTTTGGATATGTGACCATACAGGTACATATATTTTAGAGTTGCGCATATTAAAAATTGAAATGATGAACAATCTTTTTGTAAAATGGGGAAGATGGAGAAGCCGACTATATGGGTATGTGTGATATGATGGCATTATAAGTTTTGTACATACTACACAAATATAGATTAAATAAGATAAGTGGTGAGAATATGATTTTTGTATTGGATGTAGGGAATACAAATGCGGTACTTGGCGTGTTTGAGGAAGGAAAACTTTGTCAGCATTGGCGTATGGAAACAGACCGTCATAAAACAGAAGATGAATATGGCATGCTGATAAAGCAACTTCTTGAGCATGAAGGTCTTTCCTTTGGAGATATAAAAGGGATTATTGTTTCTTCTGTTGTACCACCAATTATGTTTGCTTTAGAGCGTATGTGTGAGAAGTATTTTAAAATTAAACCGCTTGTAGTAGGCCCAGGAATCAAAACAGGCTTAAATATAAAATATGAGAACCCGCGTGAAGTTGGGGCGGATCGCATTGTAAATGCTGTAGCTGGTATTCAATTATACGGAAGCCCACTTATTATTGTTGATTTTGGTACAGCTACTACATATTGCTATATTAACGAAGAGAAACATTATATGGGTGGTGTGATTACACCTGGAATTATGATTTCTGCAGAAGCTTTATATAGCCGAGCTGCCAAGCTTCCTCGTATTGAAATAACAAAACCAAGTAGCATTGTTGGTAAAAATACTGTAAGTGCAATGCAAGCGGGAATTCTTTATGGGTATGTTGGACAAGTAGAAGGTATTGTGAAGCGTATGAAAGAAGAAGCTAAGCAAGAACCTACTGTAATTGCGACAGGAGGATTAGCAAAATTGATTGCTGAAGAATCTAATGTAATTGATATTGTCGATCCATTTTTAACATTAAAAGGTTTATACATGTTATATGAGCGTAATGCAATTTTACAACATGAGAAAGGTGAATAAATTATGAAAGATTATTTAGTAAAAGCGTTAGCGTTTGATGGGGAAGTCCGTGCATATAGTGTGCGTACAACAAATATGGTCAGTGAAGCGCAAAGACGACATGATACATGGAGAACAGCTTCTGCTGCACTTGGGCGTTCTTTGACAGCTGGTGCAATGATGGGGGCCATGTTAAAAGGGGAGCAAAAATTAACAATTAAAGTAGAGGGGAATGGCCCAATTGGTCCGATTGTCATCGATGCGCATGCGAATGGTGATGTGCGCGGATATGTAACAAATCCACATGTTGATTTTGAATCAACAGAACAAGGGAAATTGAGAGTATATCAAGCGGTAGGTACAGAAGGGAATGTAACAGTAATTAAAGATATCGGTATGCGTGAACCGTTTATTGGACAGTCTCCGATTGTATCAGGTGAACTAGGAGAAGATTTTACGTATTATTTTGCTGTCTCTGAACAAACTCCTTCTTCAGTAGGGGTTGGTGTTCTTGTGAATGGTGATGATAGTATATTAGCAGCGGGCGGTTTCATTTTGCAAATTATGCCGGGAGCGCAAGAAGAGACAATTTCATTTATTGAAGAGCGTCTACAAAAAATCCCTCCTGTTTCAACAATGATTGAAAAAGGACTTTCTCCTGAAGGGATTTTAAATGAGATATTAGGAGAAGAAAACGTAAAAGTGTTAGAAACGATGGACGTACAATTTAATTGTACATGTTCACGAGAGCGTATTGAAAGTGTGCTGATTAGTTTAGGTAAGGCAGAATTAGAACAAATACGTGGGGAAGAAGAGGAAACTGAAGTACATTGTCATTTTTGCAATGAGCGATATAAATTTTCTAAAGATGATATTAAACAGTTAATTGAAACACTATAATATGAGTAATATATAGAGATAACATGTTGTTTAAATAGATTGACAAATGAAGAATTTTCTGACAAGATATTAATGTGGAGAAAACCAATAAAAATACTAGGTGTTAGGAGTGACAGGAATGCGAGTGGCACAATCAGTTTCAGAATTAATCGGGAAAACGCCGATCGTTAAGTTGAACCGCATCGTAGAGCAAGACAGTGCAGATATATATTTAAAATTAGAATTTATGAATCCTGGAAGTAGCGTGAAAGATCGTATTGCATTATCTATGATCGAAGCTGCTGAGAAAAAAGGTTTATTAAAAGAAGGCGATACAATCATTGAGCCAACAAGTGGTAACACAGGGATTGGCTTAGCGATGGTGGCAGCTGCAAAAGGATATAAAGCAATTTTAGTAATGCCGGAGACAATGAGTATGGAACGCCGTAATTTACTTCGAGCTTACGGGGCAGAATTGGTACTAACTCCAGGTTCAGAAGGAATGGGTGGCGCAATTCGTAAGGCGACGGAATTAGCAAAAGAGAACGGTTATTTCATGCCACAACAATTCCAAAATCCAGCAAACCCAGAAATTCATCGTTTAACAACAGGTCCAGAAATTGTTGAGCAGATGGGTGACCAATTAGATGCATTTATCGCAGGAATTGGTACTGGCGGCACAATTACTGGTGCTGGGGAAGTATTAAAAGAAACGTATAAAGACATTAAAATTTATGCAGTCGAGCCAGCAGACTCTCCTGTACTATCGGGTGGAAAACCAGGTCCACATAAAATCCAAGGAATTGGAGCTGGATTTGTTCCGGAAACATTGGACGTAGAAATATATGATGATATCATTCAAGTGAAGACAGAACAAGCATTTGAATATGCAAGAAAAGTAGCTCGTGAAGAAGGGATTTTAGTCGGTATTTCTTCAGGTGCTGTTATTTATGCTGCAACAGAAGTTGCGAAAAAACTTGGTAAAGGGAAAAAGGTTCTTGTGGTCATTCCAAGTAACGGTGAACGCTATTTAAGTACCCCTCTTTACCAATTTGAATCATAATTTGTGTTGCTAGAAAAAAGCATTCCTGAAAAGGGATGCTTTTTTCTTTTGGAAATAGGAAAAGAGTGAATGACTAGAAAACTTCATGTAAAATAAGTAGTAAAGTTATTTTATTTTCATTAGCTCTCATGGATGAGTGTTTCATATCAGTTATTGGTGATTTGAGATAATCAGACTAGGGGAGTGGGATAAAAGAAGATGGGGTGTTGATATGCAGCAAAGGAAATCTTTGGCGCTCTCTATTCCATATCATTTTGATTTCTTTAAGCAATATAAGTTTCTCTCTCAGTACAAGACGCAACATATTTTGTTAGAAAGTGGGCGCGGAGGTCGCTATAGTATTGTAGGACTCGATCCTGTAGCGGTCATTCGTGGGAAGAATGAAACGTTGCATATAAGTGAAAATGGTAAGGAAACAATAGAATATGGGAATCCATTAAATTTAATGCAAAAATATATGGAGCAATGGAAAACAGATCACAATCCAGATTATCCGCCATTTCAAGGGGGGGCAATCGGATATTTTAGTTATGATTGTATTCGTTACATTGAGAAATTGCCTTCAATTGCAAAGGATGATGTGGATATACCTGACATATTCTTTCTATTATTTGATGATGTGTTTGTATACGATCATCATGAAAAGGTATTATGGATTATTACGCATTATGTAGAGGAACGTGAAAATGCAGAACAACGCTTGAGAGATTGGGAAGAACTTTGGATGAAGGAAGCCCCTCAAGTGAAAATTCCATTTGAAAGCCAGGCAAACGAAAAAGAAGTTGTAGCTTTCACAGAAGAAGGATTTATACATGCGGTTGAGCGTATTCAAGAGTATATTGGAGCAGGAGATGTGTTTCAAGTGAACCTTTCTACAAGACAAGAAAAAACACTGCAAACACACCCTTTTGAAATTTATACAAGCTTAAGGGAAATCAATCCATCCCCATACATGGGGTACTTAGAACTTGGGGATTTTCAAATTGTGAGCGGCTCACCGGAATTATTAATTAAAAAACAAGGAAATAAGGTGAGTACAAGACCGATTGCAGGAACACGTTCTCGCGGGGATAATGAACAAGAAGATGAAAGATTAGCGAAGGAGCTCATTGAAAATGAAAAAGAACGTGCAGAACATGTAATGCTTGTTGACTTAGAACGGAATGATTTAGGAAGAGTTTGTGAGTATGGGACAGTTGAAGTGGATGAATTTATGGTAATTGAAAAATACTCGCATGTTATGCATATTGTTTCGAATGTTCGCGGTTTAGTGAGTGAAGATAAGGATGCTTTTGATTTAGTAAGAGCTGTATTTCCTGGTGGTACCATTACGGGAGCGCCTAAAATACGTACAATGGAAATTATAGAAGAGTTAGAACCTGTAAGACGCGGTATTTATACAGGATCAATAGGTTGGATAGGGTACTCTGGAGATATGGAATTAAATATTGTGATTCGAACGTTGCTTGCAAAAGATGGTCAAGCATATGTACAAGCTGGAGCGGGAATTGTCATTGATTCAAGTCCGAAGAATGAGTATAAAGAATCGTTGAAAAAAGCAATCGCTTTATGGCGTGCGAAAGAACGTAGTGAAGAAACGGTTAGGTGAGAGAAATGATATTAATGATCGATAATTATGATTCTTTTACATTTAATTTAGTGCAGTTTCTTGGAGAGCTTGGACAAAAACTTGTCGTAAAGCGTAATGATGAAATTACCATTGCGGATATTGAGAATATGAAACCTGATTTTTTAATGATTTCACCTGGTCCTTGTAGTCCGAATGAAGCTGGTATTAGTATGGCAGTTATTAAACATTTTGCTGGGAAAATTCCTATTTTCGGTGTGTGTTTAGGACATCAATCAATTGCACAAGTATTTGGAGGAGAAGTCGTTCGTGCGGAACGTTTCATGCATGGGAAAACTTCACAAATGTATCATGATGAAAAAACAATCTTTTCTGATATTCCCAATCCATTTACAGCAACTCGTTATCATTCTTTAATTGTAAAGAAAGAGACATTGCCTGAATGTTTAGAAGTAACTTCTTGGACAGAAGAAGGAGAGATTATGGCGCTTCGTCACAAGACATTGCCGATTGAAGGCGTGCAGTTTCATCCGGAATCGATAATGACTTCTCATGGAAAAGAGCTATTGGAAAACTTTATTCAGAAATATAGCTCGAGTGCAGTGTCATGTTAATTTATGTGAATGGTACATATGTAGAAGATACGGAAGCGAAAATCTCTCCGTATGATCACGGGTACCTGTATGGACTTGGTGTTTTTGAGACATTTCGCATTTATAATGGGCATCCGTTTCTATTAGATGATCATTATGAACGTTTAATGGATGCTCTTGCTGCTCTGCAAATCGAATGGGATATGAAGAAAGGAGATATGCTTACTATCCTTAAAGAGTTGCTTTTAAGGAACGAATTAAAGCATGCTTATATTCGTTTTAATGTATCAGCTGGTATAGATGAAATAGGATTACAAACAGGCGTATACAAAAATCCATCTGTCATTGTATTTATCAAACCTTTAACCCCTCCAGATATAGTAGTAGAAAAGGAAGGGGTTATTTTAAAACAGGTGCGAAATACACCAGAGGGAAATTTCCGTTTGAAATCGCATCATTATTTAAATAATATTTTAGGAAAACGTGAAATTGGCAATGCAACGAATAGAGAAGGAATCTTCTTTACGAAGGAAGGTTACGTAGCAGAAGGAATTGTTTCAAATATTTTCTTTGTAAAAGAAGGAGCTTTATATACGCCTTCTCTTCATACAGGAATTCTAAATGGAATTACTCGTGCATTTATTATAAAAGTTGCCCAAATGTTAAATATAAAAGTAAAAGAAGGCTTATTTACAAAAGAAGAATTACTTACAGCGGAAGAAGTGTTTGTAACAAATTCGATTCAAGAAATTGTGCCGCTTCTCCATATAGAAGGAAGAGATTTCCCGGGGAAAGAGGGAGAGATTACAAAAAAATTAATTGGTGTATATGAGATGCATAGAGAGAATCTTTGGAGCCGAAATGAATTGTAGAGGGGAGATATAGAACTTGAAATGGAACTATGATTTGCGCTGTGGTGAATATACATTAAATTTAAATGAAAAAACATTAGTCATGGGGATTTTGAATGTAACACCAGATTCATTCTCTGATGGCGGAAGTTATAATGAATTAGAAACAGCTGTTCGCCATGCGAAGGAAATGGTGAGTTCTGGTGCGGATTTAATTGATATAGGTGGAGAATCAACGCGCCCAGGCTTTGCAAAAGTTTCAGTAGAAGAGGAATTAGCACGTGTATTACCCGTTATACAAGCTGTTTCGAAGAAAGTGAATGTGCCTATTTCTATTGATACTTATAAAGCAGAGGTAGCAAAGCAGGCTATTGAAGCTGGAGCTCACATTATTAATGATATTTGGGGAGCGAAAGCGGAGCCGAAAATCGCAGAAGTAGCAGCTCATTATGATGTACCGATTATTTTAATGCACAATCGCGATCATACAAATTATCGTAATGTAATGTCCGATATGATTGCAGATTTATATGAGAGTGTTAAGATTGCGAAAAATGCAGGCGTACGTGATGAAAACATTATTTTAGATCCAGGTATTGGTTTTGCTAAAACACCTGAACAAAATTTAGAAGTTATGCGTAATTTAGAGCAATTGAATGTATTAGGGTATCCGGTTCTTCTTGCAACTTCAAGGAAGTCTTTTATCGGACATGTTTTAGATTTACCGGTAGAAGAGCGTATTGAAGGAACGGGAGCATCAGTTTGCCTTGGGATTGCTAAAGGTTGTGAAATGATTCGTGTTCATGATGTGAAAGAAATGGCCCGTATGGCAAAGATGATGGATGCAATGATTGGCAAGGGGGGAAAGTGATTGGATAAAATTTATATTCATGATATGGAATTTTACGGCTATCACGGGGTGTTTCCGGAAGAGAATAAATTAGGACAAAGATTTAAGGTAGATTTAACGGTAGAACTAGATTTAAAAAAAGCTGGTGAAAGTGACAACTTAGAGCATTCTGTCAATTATGGAAAGCTGTTTGAATTGTGTAGACAGATTGTAGAAGAACGAACATATAAACTTGTGGAAAGTATAGCGGAAAATATAGCTGCAAATATATTGGAACAGTATGGAAGTGTGATGCGTTGCACAGTAAAAGTTATCAAACCTGATCCTCCCATACCAGGACATTATCGTTCTGTAGCGGTAGAAATAACGAGAGAACGAACATGAAAAATACAGTTTATATTGCTTTAGGATCGAATATTGGTGATCGCTATACGTACTTAACGCAAGCGGTTGATTTATTGGATAAGAATTCTAATGTTCAAGTGGAAGATGTTTCTTCAGTCTATGAAACAGACCCAGTGGGATATACAGATCAAAATCGCTTTTTAAATATAGTCATAAAAATTTCTACCAATTTATTGCCGCAAGAACTATTAACAGTAACACAAAAGATTGAGAATGAATTAGGAAGAAAAAGGGAGATAAGATGGGGTCCAAGGACCATCGACCTTGACATTCTACTTTATAATCAAGACAATATTGAAACAGAGAATCTTATTGTTCCGCATCCGCGGATGTTTGAAAGAGCTTTTGTTATCGTTCCGTTGTTAGAAATTAATCAAGATATAGAACAAAATATTTCACGTTCACAAGTAGAAGAAATGAAAAGGCGAGAGGGAGTAACGGTATGGAAGCAGAAAAATGGGGAAGACGCATTCGTGCTTTTCGGAAGTTGAAAGGTTATACGCAAGAAAGCTTTGCGAAGGAATTAGGGGTATCTGTATCAGTTTTAGGAGAAGTTGAGAGAGGGAATAGATCACCTTCTCAAGATTTTGTTGTAGAAGTTGCAAAGACATTGAACATTTCAATAGATGAGTTAATGCCAAAGTAAGGATAATGAAAGGGGCTAGTCGAGTGTTAAAGATTGCAAACATTGAGATGAAGAACCCAGTGGTACTAGCACCGATGGCGGGAGTATGCAATTCTGCATTCCGTTTAACAGTTAAGGAATTTGGTGCGGGATTGGTATGTGCTGAAATGGTAAGTGACAAGGCCATTTTATTTAATAATAAAAGAACATTAGATATGTTATATATTGATGAGAGAGAAAAGCCGCTAAGTCTACAAATTTTTGGCGGCGAGAAAGAGACGCTTGTTGAGGCTGCAAAATATGTAGATCAAAATACAACGGCGGATATTATTGATATTAATATGGGGTGTCCAGTTCCGAAAATTACAAAATGTGATGCGGGAGCAAAGTGGCTTTTAGACCCAAATAAAATATATGAAATGGTAGCAGCAGTTGTTGATGCGGTGGAAAAACCAGTTACGGTTAAAATGCGTATTGGCTGGGATGAAGATCATATCTTCGCAATTGAAAATGCTAGAGCGGTTGAACGTGCGGGAGGTCAAGCTGTAGCAGTTCATGGACGCACGCGTGTTCAAATGTACGAGGGTAAAGCAGATTGGGATATTATTAAACAAGTGAAACAAGCGGTGAATATTCCTGTTATCGGTAATGGTGATGTGGAAACTCCGCAAGATGCTAAGCGTATGCTAGATGAAATTGGTGTAGATGGGGTTATGATTGGGCGTGCAGCGCTTGGAAATCCGTGGATGATTTATCGTACTGTGAAGTATTTAGAAACTGGAGAATTAATGCCAGAACCAACAGCGCGTGAGAAAGTTGATGTATGTATGCTACATTTAGATCGTCTCATCGATTTAAAGAATGAGCATATTGCAGTACGCGAAATGAGGAAGCATGCAGCTTGGTATTTAAAAGGTGTTCGCGGAAATGCGAGAGTGCGCAATGGGATCAATGCTTGTAATACTCGTGAAGATCTTGCTTCACTATTAGGTGCATTTGTAGAAGAGGTAGAAGCGAAACAAGAAAATATTCATATCAGTTGAGAAGCGAGAGGGAATGATTGACATTCTGTCTTTTGCTTCCTATAATTACGTGAAAGAAAGAAGAACTGTCAGTTACTTACTGGCAGTTTTTCTAGTTGGATAGAAAATGATATACTGTATATATTGTAAAATTAAATAGAGCTGGAGTGATATCAATACCATGGATAACATGAACCATGAAGAATTAAACGACCAATTACTTGTTCGTCGTGAGAAACTACATAACTTACGTGAACAAGGTATCGATCCATTTGGTAAACGTTTTGAACGTACACATTCATCAAAAGAGTTACTGAACTTGTATGGAGAGTTCTCTAAAGAAGAATTAGAGGAAAAAGCAATTTCTGTTTCTATTGCTGGGCGCATTATGACAAAGCGCGGTAAAGGGAAAGCTGGTTTTGCGCATATTCAAGATTTACATGGACAAGTTCAAATTTACGTTCGTAAGGATGCCGTTGGAGATGAAGAATATGAATTGTTTAAAACGGCTGATTTAGGTGACTTAGTCGGAATTGAAGGGAAAGTTTTCAAAACAAATGTTGGAGAACTTTCTGTAAAAGCAACATCATTTACTTTATTAACGAAATCTCTTCGTCCACTTCCGGATAAATACCATGGATTGAAAGATATTGAGCAACGTTATCGTCAACGTTACTTAGATCTAATCACAAGTATGGAGAGTCGCGAAACATTTGTTACTCGCAGTAAAATCATCCGTGAAATGAGAAGATATCTGGATGATAATGGCTATCTTGAGGTAGAAACACCAATGATGCATACAATTGCAGGTGGTGCATCTGCTCGTCCGTTCATTACGCATCATAATGCATTAGATATGGAATTATATATGCGTATTGCAATTGAGTTGCATTTAAAACGTCTTATTGTAGGCGGCCTAGAAAAAGTATATGAAATTGGCCGTGTTTTCCGTAATGAAGGTGTATCAACACGTCATAATCCAGAATTTACAATGATTGAATTATATGAAGCGTATGCTGACTATAAAGATATTATGAAACTAACAGAAAATATGATTGCTCATATTGCGAAGCGAGTGTTGGGTACAACAACAATCCAATATGGTGAACATGAAATTAATTTAGAACCAGAATGGACGCGTCTTCATATGGTAGATGCAATTAAACAATATTGTGGAGTGGACTTCTGGAAACCAATGAGCGTGGAAGAAGCGCGTGCATTAGCGAAAGAACATGATGTAGAAATTAAAGATACAATGGAAGTTGGTCACATCATTAACGAATTCTTTGAACAAAAAGTAGAAGAAAAGTTAATTCAACCTACATTTATCTACGGGCATCCAGTAGAAATTTCGCCTCTTGCGAAAAAGAACGATGAGGATTCACGATTTACAGATCGTTTTGAACTATTCATTGTTGCACGCGAACATGCAAATGCATTTACTGAATTAAATGATCCAATCGATCAGAAAGAACGTTTTGAAGCTCAATTAAAAGAGCGTGAACAAGGAAATGATGAGGCGCATATGATGGACGATGATTATATCGAAGCTCTTGAATATGGTATGCCTCCTACTGGTGGATTAGGTATTGGTATTGATCGCCTTGTTATGCTATTAACAAATTCACCATCTATCCGTGATGTATTGTTATTCCCTACAATGCGTCATAAACAAGACTAAGCTTTGGAGATTTCTCCAAAGCTTTTTTTAATCCTACTATTTATAGAGAGTAAGATCTCTTATCTTAAGATTTAAAAAGAAATGAGAAAGGTATTTTTATATAGTGGATTGGTATTGATTTTATACTTTTTTATTAGGTTAAAAATTTTATTAAAAAAACTATTGCATTTTAATAAGCGAACTGATATATTTATATTCGTTGTCACGAGAGACAACGCGAGAAACAAAAAAGAAAACAATTTTTAAATAAAAAAAGTTGTTGACGAAAATGTAACGGAATGTTATATTGGTAAAGTCGCTTCTGCGACAAACAAGTTCTTTGAAAACTGAACGAAACAAACAACGTGAAACGTCAATTTTTATTTATGATGCTAGACAAACTTTATTGGAGAGTTTGATCCTGGCTCAGGATGAACGCTGGCGG
>NZ_JAKUDY010000023.1:0-34851 GCF_022662635.1 Bacillus cereus group sp. BfR-BA-01522
CCATAGCGTAAGCTAGTAAGATCCCTGAAAGATGATCAGGTTGATAGGTTCGAGGTGGAAGCGTGGTGACACGTGGAGCTGACGAATACTAATAGATCGAGGACTTAACCAATAAAAAAAGCGGAAGCGACTTGTTCAGAGTCGCTGGAGCTGGATTCAATATGAAGCAAATGTTATCTAGTTTTGAGAGAATATAAAAAAACTTGTTGACTTTTTAAGTGAATTAGGTATAATAATGATTGTCTCAAATGAATATTGTCTGGTGATGATGGCAGAGAGGTCACACCCGTTCCCATACCGAACACGGAAGTTAAGCTCTCTAGCGCCGATGGTAGTTGGGGCCTTGCCCCTGTGAGAGTAGGACGTCGCCAGGCTATATTATTCCGCAGTAGCTCAGTGGTAGAGCTATCGGCTGTTAACCGATCGGTCGTAGGTTCGAGTCCTACCTGCGGAGCCATTATGCTTCCATAGCTCAGCTGGTAGAGCACTTCCATGGTAAGGAAGAGGTCACCGGTTCAAGCCCGGTTGGAAGCTTGGGAAAAGTATTGAAGATTTTTGGCCCGTTGGTCAAGTGGTTAAGACACCGCCCTTTCACGGCGGTAACACGGGTTCGAATCCCGTACGGGTCACCACTTTTGGAGGATTAGCTCAGCTGGGAGAGCACCTGCCTTACAAGCAGGGGGTCGGCGGTTCGATCCCGTCATCCTCCACCATAATATGTCGGAGGGGTAGCGAAGTGGCTAAACGCGGCGGACTGTAAATCCGCTCCTTCGGGTTCGGCAGTTCGAATCTGCCCCCCTCCACCATTAAAAAAATAACCTAATTAAGGTTTATTTTTTTGATAAGACAAGTATATTAGTAAATATTAATGGGCTATAGCCAAGCGGTAAGGCAACGGACTTTGACTCCGTCATGCGCTGGTTCGAATCCAGCTAGCCCAGCCATTTACGAGCCATTAGCTCAGTTGGTAGAGCATCTGACTTTTAATCAGAGGGTCGAAGGTTCGAGTCCTTCATGGCTCACCATTTTTGCGGAAGTAGTTCAGTGGTAGAATACAACCTTGCCAAGGTTGGGGTCGCGGGTTCGAATCCCGTCTTCCGCTTTATTCATTCGGGGCCTTAGCTCAGCTGGGAGAGCGCCTGCCTTGCACGCAGGAGGTCAGCGGTTCGATCCCGCTAGGCTCCATAAAAAAGCTTACATCAAATGGATGTAAGCTTTTTTTTATTATAATTTAAAAGAAAATACAATCTAATATTTTACTATAGATGATGGGGGAAAGGAAATGAAAATTGTTATTGCTTCTGATTCGTATAAAGAGAGTTTGCAAGCAAGTGAAGTATGTACAGCCATTCAAGAAGGGTTCAGTGCAATTTTTCCAAGAGCAGAGTATGTAAGAATACCGATTGGAGATGGCGGCGAAGGAACGGTTCAATCGCTCGTGGATGCGACGGGAGGGGATATCATTTCTACTTCTGTCACAGGCCCTCTTGGAGAGAGTGTAGAAGCGTTTTATGGTATCTCTAAAGATAAAAGAATAGCGTTTATTGAAATGGCGGCAGCATCGGGGTTACATCATATTCCACTTAAGAAGCGAAACCCACTTATTACAACTACAAAGGGAACTGGAGAACTCATATTACATGCTTTAGACCAAGGGGTAAAGCATATTATATTAGGACTTGGAGGAAGCGGAACGAATGATGGAGGAGCGGGTATGTTATCTGCTTTAGGGGTTCAGTTTTTCAATGCGGCTAGTGAAAGAATAGAACCTGTTGGTGGGAATTTACATTGTATTGAAAGTTTTCAACTTTCTAAGTTAGATTCACGCTTAGCACATGTCAAGTTAGAAGCTGCCTGTGATGTTGATAATCCATTAATAGGAGAAAAAGGGGCCTCTTTTGTATTTGCAAAACAAAAAGGGGCTACCATGGAGGTTATGGGGAAGCTTGAAGAAAATTTGCAGCATTATTCTTGTCTATTGAAAAAACAATTACATATTGATGTAGCAGAAATTCCAGGGGCTGGGGCAGCCGGCGGAATGGGAGCGGCAGTTGTGGTACTAAAAGGGAAACTTCGCAAAGGGATTGAAATTGTTTTAGATGCAATACGCTTTCATGAGCAGTTAATAGATGCGGATCTTGTTATAACTGGCGAAGGAAGAATTGATGCACAAACAGCTTATGGCAAGGCTCCTGTTGGAATTGCCAAGCGTGCTAAACAGTACCATATACCAGTTATAGCGATTGGCGGATCTGTTCTTGCTAATCATGTCTCAGTCCATAAAGAAGGAATTGATGCTGTTTTTAGTATAGCAACAAAGCCAATGTCTTTAGAAGAAGCATATCAATCAGCTAAGGAAAACATTCAAATAACGGCGAGAAATATTGCAGCAGTATGGAAATTAGCATCGGAAAAACATCTCTAAGTATAGGGATGTTTTTTATATGGGGGAAAAGGCGATAATGCTTAGTCTACTTTATACAAAAATATATGTAGAAATATTAATTTCAAAGGACATAAGTGTGAATAAGGTGTATATCCATACAAAAAAATGTAGAGTTGAGTCAGACTATATAAAAGATTTAAAATATTTAGCGAAGGCATAAAAGGGGGATACTATCGATGAAGAAAGAAATTTCAATTATTGGAGTTCCAATGGATTTAGGACAACTGCGTCGCGGAGTTGATATGGGGGCAAGTGCCATTCGTTATGCAGGAGTAATTGAAAGAATTGAGCACATTGGATATGACGTGAAAGATATTGGGGATATACATATTGATAGAGAGAAAGAGGTAGATGGAAATACAAAATTAAGAAACCTTACACAAGTTGTAAAAGTTTGTAATGAATTAGCAAGTAAAGTTGATCATATTATAGAAGAAGATCGTTTTCCGCTTGTACTAGGCGGCGATCATAGTATAGCGATTGGGACACTTGCAGGGGTAGCAAAACATTATAAAAATTTGGGTGTGATTTGGTATGATGCACACGGTGATCTAAATACAGAAGAAACTTCACCGTCTGGAAATATTCATGGCATGTCGCTTGCTGCAAGTTTAGGATATGGACATCCTTCACTCGTCAATTTATATGAAGCGTATCCAAAGGTCAAAAAGGAAAACATCGTAATTATCGGTGCACGCGCATTAGATGAAGGAGAAAAAGAATTTATCCGTAATGAAGGAATTAAAGTATTTACAATGCATGAAATTGATCGTATGGGTATGACGGCTGTTATGGAAGAAACGATTTCTTATTTATCACATACAGATGGTGTTCACTTATCTTTAGATTTAGATGGTTTGGATCCACATGATGCACCGGGGGTTGGCACACCTGTAATTGGTGGTCTATCCTATCGTGAAAGTCATTTAGCAATGGAAATGTTAGCTGAAGCTGACATAATTACGTCCGCCGAATTTGTGGAAGTAAATCCAATTTTAGATGAGAGAAATAAAACTGCAACGACGGCTGTTGCATTAATGGGTTCTTTGTTCGGTGAAAAACTGAAATAAATGTAAGAAAAGCGGCTGAAATGCTGCTTTTTTTATTTTAAAATAGGAGTATAATAATGAGTTATATTGTACGTTATATTATAAAAGTTCGACATCTTACCAATTTAATCCAAAGGAGGGATGGTGTTTGTAATTGTCGCTTCTTTCATGTATGGTATAATTAACTAGTTGTTGGAAATACATACAGATAGAGCATAAATTTAATATTTTAATATGTGAATGAAATTGCTCATAAGTAGGAGGAAGGGTTAGCATGCCTTTTGGAGATATGCCTTTTTTACAATATCTCAGTACGATATTAGATATCGCCGTTGTGTGGTTTGTTATATATAAGCTAATTCTTGTAATTCGTGGTACAAAAGCTGTTCAACTTTTGAAGGGGATTACAGTTATAGTTGTTGTTCGTATATTAAGTTTTTTCCTTGATTTACATACGTTATATTGGTTGACAGACCAAGTGATAACGTGGGGGTTTTTAGCAGTTATTATCATCTTCCAACCGGAAATCCGAAGAGCGCTTGAACAATTAGGCCGAGGTAGTCTATTCTCTCGCACGATTAGTCATGAGGAAGATGAAGCTGAAATTGTTGCTACAGCAGTATCGAAAGCAACCGAATATATGGGAAAACGAAGAATTGGTGCATTGATTACATTATCTAAGGAAACTGGAATGGGAGATTATATAGAAACAGGGATTCCTTTGAACGCAAATGTTTCATCGGAATTGCTCATTAATATTTTTATCCCGAATACACCTCTTCATGATGGAGCGGTTATTATGCAAGGAAGCACGATTAAAGCAGCAGCGTGTTATCTTCCATTATCAGAAAGTCCTTTTATTTCTAAAGAGCTAGGAACGCGTCATCGAGCTGCAATGGGTGTAAGTGAAGTGACAGATAGTATTACTGTTGTTGTATCAGAAGAAACAGGTCAAATTTCTTTAACGAAAAATGGCGAATTACATCGTGATTTAAAGGTAGAGCAGTTGAAAGAAATGCTTTTGGCAGAGTTTAGTGGTGGTGATATGAAGACAACTTCTTCATCTTTATGGAATTGGAATTGGAGGAGAAAACGTCATGGATAAGTTAATGGAGAACCATTGGTTTTTAAAAGGAATCTCATTACTATTGGCGTTGATGCTTTTTATGTCAACAACCATAACAGAAAAGAATAATACTGCCAATATATCACCTTTTGCTGGTGATACAAAAGAAACGTTAACGGACTGCCCTATCAAAGTAGATTATGACACAGACAAATACATTGTTACCGGTATCCCAAGTCAAGTAAAGGTGAAATTAGAGGGATCTAAGGCCTCTGTTGCTGCTATAAAAGCCAAAAATAAAGTTGAGATTCCCGTGGATTTACGCGGTTACAAAAAGGGAACATATGAAGTTCCGCTTAAAGCGGTGAATCTTCCGAGTAATGTAAAGGCAACTGTTCAACCATCTAAAATTAAAGTTGCCATTTATAATAAAGCGAAAAAGTATGTTTCTGTAGATATGAAGTTGTCCAATGAAGATCGATTGCAGTCTGGTGTGAGCATTGATAGAGCCGCTCTGAAACCGAAACCTGATACAGTTGAGGTAGTGGGAACGGAAGAGGAAATAGATAGCATTGCTTCTGCTCAAGCATATGTTGATGTAAAAGATATTAACAAAACAGTCACAAAAGAAGCGGAAGTTATGATATATGATAAAAATGGAAAACGTTTATATTTAAAAACGAGTCCTTCTAAGGTAAGTGTGACGGTTCCGGTTGTTGCACAAACGGGAGAAAATTCTAGTGAAAAAACCGTACCGCTAAACTATATAAAAAAAGGAAATGTGCCAGAAGGTTTAGCGGTTACGAATATCAGTCTTCAACCGAGCGAAGTGACAATTTCGGGTCCAAAAGACGTTTTGGATAATATAAAAACAATAGAGGGGGTCGAAGTAGACTTGAGTAAAATAACAGAGTCTACAACATTCGATGCCTCTGTTTTATTACCAAAAGGTGTCACGAGCGCAAAGCCTAACCAAGTAAAGGTCTCTGTTCATGTACACGCGCAGAAAGAACAAACAAAACATAAGACAGTTGATGGTATTCCAATTCAAAAAAATGGTCTTGCAAATGATATGACTGCGCAAATCATTTTCCCGCAAAGCGGAAAGATCAGTGTTGATATTTCAGGAGAAGCTAGTATAGTAGAAAAAATAACAGCGGCACAAATAACAGCTGTAATAAATCTACAAGGTTTGTCTTCAGGAACACACGATGTTTCCATTCAAGTTAGTGGTCCAAGTAATGTTTCAATAAATGCAAAACAAAAAAGTGCAAAGGTTACTCTTGGAAAGAAAGAACAACCAAATAAAGAAGTACAAGGTAACATAGAGCAATCTAATTCACAAAAAGGAAACGAAAGTGAAGCAGAAAAGTCAAAAGAGCAAGATAAAGAAACAGAACAAAATAATGGGACAGGAAAAGAAAATACAACAGAGGAACCAAAAGAGCAAGATAAAGGAGAGAATAGTAATGGGTAAATATTTTGGAACAGATGGTGTACGCGGTGTTGCAAATAAGGAATTAACACCAGAATTAGCATTTAAAATCGGTCGCTTTGGTGGTTATGTATTAACAAAAGATACAAATCGTCCAAAAGTTATTATCGGTCGTGATACACGTGTATCTGGCCATATGTTAGAAGGAGCTTTAGTGGCAGGTTTACTATCAATTGGTGCGGAAGTTATGCGTCTTGGTGTTATTTCAACTCCTGGAGTTGCTTATTTAACAAAAGCGTTAGATGCACAAGCAGGTGTTATGATTTCAGCATCTCATAATCCAGTACAAGATAACGGAATTAAATTCTTTGGTGCAGATGGATTTAAATTAACAGATGAGCAAGAAGCAGAAATTGAGGCGTTATTAGACAAAGAGGTTGATGAATTACCACGTCCAATCGGAACAAACCTTGGACAAGTGAACGATTATTTTGAAGGTGGGCAAAAATATTTACAATACATTAAACAAACTGTAGAAGAAGATTTCTCTGGTCTACATATTGCTTTAGACTGTGCACATGGTGCGACATCTTCTCTAGCACCATATTTATTTGCAGACTTGGAAGCTGACATTTCAACAATGGGAACTTCACCAAATGGGATGAACATTAATGATGGTGTTGGATCGACTCATCCAGAAGGATTAGCAGAGTTAGTAAAAGAAAAAGGTGCAGATATCGGCCTTGCATTTGATGGAGATGGAGACCGCTTAATTGCAGTAGATGAAAAAGGAAACATCGTTGATGGAGATCAAATTATGTATATCTGTGCGAAATACATGAAAGAAACTGGTCAACTAAAACATAACACAGTTGTTTCGACTGTTATGAGTAACTTAGGGTTCTATAAAGCGTTAGAAGCAAACGGTATTACAAGTGATAAGACAGCAGTGGGTGATCGCTACGTAATGGAAGAAATGAAACGTGGTGGCTATAACCTTGGCGGTGAGCAATCAGGTCATATTATTATGCTGGATTACATCACAACTGGAGATGGTATGTTAAGTGCACTTCAGCTTGTCAATATTATGAAAGTGACGAAAAAGCCATTGTCTGAGCTTGCAAGTGAAATGAAAAAATTCCCACAACTATTAGTAAATGTTCGTGTAACAGATAAAAAATTAGCATTAGAAAATGAAAAAATTAAAGAAATTATTCGTGTAGTAGAAGAAGAAATGAATGGGGATGGCCGCGTTCTTGTTCGTCCTTCTGGAACAGAGCCACTTATTCGTGTAATGGCAGAAGCACCAACACAAGAGCTTTGCAATGAGTATGTACATCGCATTGTAGATGTTGTAAAAGCTGAGGTTGGAGCTGAATAATTCGCCGATTTTCTTGAAAAAGGAGCACATTTTGTGTTCCTTTTTCATAATGTTTTATAGGTAATGAAAAAAATTTCATTGACGGTTTATGTTGTTTGTTATAAGATGGTCTTGTTCTTTTTCTCGATGTAAATATAAGAGTGATTAAAGCGCCAGAACTACAAATTGTGTAGTTGACGAGGAGGAGTTTTATCGAGATTTCGGCGGATGACTCCCGGTTATTCATCATAACCGCAAGCTTTTATTTAAATCACTGAGGCGACTTGGTGGACAAAGATAAAAGTGTGATGAGAGAAAAGGGACGGATGAATACTAGCTGTATAAATGTTATACGGACTGGAAACCAATCGAGAGGAAGGTGAAAGCCGTTACAGATTTACAGAGCTAGCAATATGTAATCCGTTTTTTATGAAAAATAATGAGATTGGACGAGGTCGTTACATGTTCGCAGGGCAATGTAAGCATTTGTAACGGCGACTTAAACATGTGTGGAATTGTAGGATTTATTGGAGAGAAAGATGCAAAGGAAATTTTATTAAAAGGTTTAGAGAAGCTAGAATACCGTGGATATGATTCAGCAGGTATTGCAGTACAGACAGAGAACGGTGTTGTTGTGTACAAAGAAAAAGGTCGTATTGCAAAACTTCGTGAAATCGTAGATGAAAATGTAGCAACAAGCGTGGGAATCGGTCATACACGTTGGGCAACACATGGTGTTCCAAGTAAAGTAAATGCGCATCCGCATCAAAGTACATCAAAACGCTTTACGCTAGTTCATAATGGTGTAATTGAAAACTATGAATTAGTGAAGAACGAATATTTACAAGATGTAACGTTTGTAAGTGAAACAGATACAGAAGTTATCGTTCAACTTATTGAACAACAAGTAAATACAGGTTTAAATGTAGAAGAGGCGTTCCGTAAAGTTTTATCTCTTTTACATGGTTCTTATGCAATTGGTTTACTTGATGCTGAAAATCCAAACATGATTTATGTTGCTAAAAACAAAAGCCCGCTATTAGTAGGTGTTGGCGACAACTTTAAAGTTGTTGCGAGCGATGCAATGGCGATGTTACAAGTTACAGATCAATTTATCGAATTAATGGATAAAGAAGTCGTAATCGTAACAAAAGAAAGCATTACAATTAAAAACTTACAAGGTGAAACGATTGAACGTGCGCCATTTACAGCGGAATTAGATGCAAGTGATATTGAAAAAGGAACATATCCTCACTTCATGCTGAAAGAAATTGATGAGCAACCACTTGTAATCCGTAATATTATTCAAAAGTATCAAGATGAAAATGGCGAGATTGAATTAGATGAAGAGATTCGCAGTGCTATTTTAGCGAGCGATCGCATTTATATCATTGCATGTGGCACAAGTTATCATGCAGGTCTTGTTGGAAAGCAATTTATTGAGAAATTTGCAAAAGTACCTGTAGAAGTGCATGTCGCAAGTGAATTCTCGTATAATATGCCACTATTAACAGAAAAACCTTTCTTCATTTACATTTCACAAAGTGGTGAAACAGCAGATAGCCGTGCCGTACTTGTGCAAACAAATGAAATGGGTCATAAAGCATTAACAATCACAAATGTACCAGGTTCAACACTTTCTCGTGAAGCTGATTACACGCTTCCTTTATATGCGGGGCCTGAAATCGCAGTTGCTTCTACAAAAGCATATACAGCACAACTTGCCGTACTTGCAATCTTAGCAGCTGACATTGCAAAAGCAAAAGGTGAAGTTCTTGATTTTGACTTAACACACGAATTAGGACTTGTAGCAAATGCAATGGAAGTACTTTGTGATCAAAAAGAAGAAATGGATGCACTGGCAAAACAATTCCTAGCAACAACACGCAACTGTTTCTTTATCGGACGTAGCGTAGACTTCTATGTAGGTTTAGAAGGGGCGTTAAAGCTAAAAGAAATCTCTTACATCCAAGCTGAAGGATTTGCTGGAGGAGAGTTAAAGCATGGTACAATTGCGTTAATTGAAAAAGGTACACCAGTTATCGCACTTGCTACACAAGAGCACGTAAACCTAGGAATTCGTGGTAACGTAAAAGAAGTAGTAGCGCGCGGTGCAAACCCATGCATCATCTCTATGAAAGGCTTAGAAATGGAAGGCGACAGCTTCGTACTACCAGCTGTACACGAAGCACTAGCACCACTTGTAGCCGTAGTTCCATTACAACTGATCTCATACTACGCAGCACTTCACCGCGAGTGTGACGTTGATAAGCCGCGTAACTTAGCTAAATCTGTTACTGTTGAGTAAGGGATTGGAGAGTTAGTGTTTGTTGTGTTGATTTGTAAAAAAGATTAATCATTTGAAACAAAGTTCGGTTATTTAAAATATAGATTGATAATTTATAATAAAGTTTGATTAAAAGAAACCTCTTACGGTATGATAGCCACAAGAGGTTTTTTCTTTTTATTCAGATTATTTAGGGGTGACAGTAATGGAGAGACGTTTTGACTGGGTATGGGATAAGTATAAAGAAGGTGCTAGAAAGAAGATTGAAGAGATTTGTTATAATATTTATAAAATATAAACATTAAATGTGTAAGAGTAACTAAGGGAGATGGTGAAATTGATGTTTATATACGAAATAAAGATAATTTTAAAATAGTTCAGTGCAAATTTTTCAAAAAAGAATTGGGTAAATCACAAAAAGAACAAGTAACAAAATCATTTGAAACAGTTATGAAAAATTATAGTACAGAAGTAGATGAGTGGATTTTATCTGTACCTATCAGCATGTCGAGAGAGGAAATTTTCTGGTGGGAAAATTGGAAGGAAGAAAATGAAGAGAAATTTAATAAATAAGTTTAATAAGAGTTACAGAGAAAAGCTGAATTCATGTAGAATTGCTTACATATAATTTCTGATATTAAGGAGAGCAAAATGAATATTGGATTTGATTTAGACCAAACCCTTCTAAACTTTAATAAGTGTAAAATAGAATCTTTAATACAAGTATTCATAGACCATAAAATTTTTAGTAGTAGAGAGGATGAAAGATTGGAAAAGTTTTTAAATACCTACGAACAAGTAAGTAAGTATCATTGGGAAAAAAGAGGGGAGAAACCTGCTTTGGAAGTAATACAATTTTCCATATCTGATGCATTAAAAAATTATGGTGTATCCTTCGATGAATACCTTATTTCCCAAAGGTATTGGGAATTATTTTGTTGCTCATCATATTTGGAACCTGGTGCAATTGAAATATTAGATGCTTTATCTAAGAAGCACCAATTATTTTGTATGACGAATGGTTATAGTGAATCCCAAAGGAGTCGGTTGAGGGCAGCAAATCTAGAACATTATTTTGAAGAGGTGTTCATATCTGAAGAATTAGGCATTGCTAAGCCAAATCCGAAAGCTTTGGAAGTTTGCCTAGAAAAATTAGAATTAAACAAAGAGGAAACAATTTATATAGGTGACTCCCTAAAAAATGATTACCTTGCTGCTAATGGAGCTGGTATACACTTCTACTTCTACAATCCTACAAATATTGAGACAACTACGAATAAGGGATTAACTCAATTTAGTCATTTAAAAGATTTATTAGATATTCTCTGAATATTTTTCAATTAAACAAGCCCATAGTCTATTAGGGGGGATTAAATTTGAGGGGTTTATTTGAATACCTACTAACAGCAAATGTAATAATTGAGTAACTATTCAGTTTTCTGATAGTTACTTTTTATAGATTCGTGTTTTAGATTTCTCTTCTCTTGTAAAGAATGGTACTACCATGAAGACAGGGGAAACACGATGATGATGAAATGGGAAGGGATTTTGACTGCCCGCAGTACAGAACCAGACACAATTGTGCAATTTGTTCAGATGTTGTTTCAGCGTAACGATGGATTAAAAATACGTACTCGCGTATTGGAAGTACAAGGTGAAAAATAGTACACATAACCATTTTTCTTCTTTTTTCGATTGGGCTCTGTCTTCAAAATCTCTTCGGAAGAAAACAAGACGTTTGCCTGATGGGATAGCCTGGTCATCTCGGTCGTACATTGCAGATGCCAGACCAGCCGAACTATCATCCTGTTCATTAGGTTACGGGTTTATAACGGTTGCGGTGTATCCTCGGAAGGGTTAGCACTCGAGCGTCATCGAATCAGCAAGTGTTTGACGTACTTATTCTGTCTATCGAAGTCATGCAACACGTTTTATACAATATAGACCCGGCCTCTGAGCACTTGGGTATATTTAAAACGGTACAAAATGAGTCCTTATGAAAGGACGACAGAACTTTTGCTTGTCCTGTTTGGACATGGTCTGAGTGAAGGAACGTCGATCACAATGAATCGAAAGATGGGCGGAGTTTTGGTAACGATTGAACAGGAAATCGTTGCCAATTATTTTCCGCTCACGTTCCTCACGGAGTTGGAACATCCAAGGCTAGCCTTTACTCCCTTCATCTAAATTGAGGAATAAAAGCCATGAACGCCATGAAGGTATTACCTCACTTCAAAGATACCATGGTACACGATGCTGGGTCTCCGTATTCCCAGTATTGGACTTGTAACCATGCATTGTGTAACGGACACTATCTCCGACAACCCAAAGCGGTATGGGAGATTTGTGGATAAATATAGGTGAAAGGCATCATAGACGTCCTTCTTTGGATAAAGGAAGGATAGGAACAAGTAAATTGTCAATCTCCCCCAAGCGAGTTTGACAATGGGAAGTGACATACAAATGGTATTATCATACATGGATTTACCCAAAATCCTACTTCTCCTCTCGCCAAGAGGAAGAGAAGATCAAAACAGAGCGTCTCGAAAATTTTTAAAATTGTCGTTCTCTTCATCAACATAGCATGCCAGCGTTTCTTCGAAACTCCTCTGTTCCATCTGATAAAAATCAAGCAGAACGCAATTTGCGAATGATGAAGATAAAGGAGAACATTTCTGGTATCTTTCGTAATGAATAAGATGGTGCTGTATTATGTCGTATTCGGAGCGTGATTTCTACCATAAAGAAACAGTAAAAACCTGTACTTGCTTTTCTGCAGAACATCGTAGAGACAGTCTGTTTTCAACATAGACTATATAAGGCAAGCGAAAGGGAATGAAACTTCTTTCGCTTGCCTTTCTGGTAAACTATCTACTACTAGGCTGAGCAGTTGTATAATTATTGGTGATTTAGAAATGACATTAAATTGTGATTTAGATAATTTTAATCAAACAGATATCAAACAAATATTAAACATTCTTACTGCTACAAAGGGATATGGTGACATGATTAACAAAGTGCCCTCCCTCGGTATATTCGAAAATTGATTGTTTGGAACCACCGAGGAAATGTTGTATGCACAATAGGGAAATGCTTAAAAATTTTTTATATTATGGGTGTGTAAGCACAATTTGTATTCTTATATGAATTTTTGTGTAAGTGTCCCTTTATCCTTTGCTACTTTTACGATAGCCCAAGCACCGTTTACTAAAGTTATCTGAGGAGGTAAGTGCCCGCAATCTATATCGAAAATCACAGGTAAATCCAAATATTCGTACATTTCACTGTAAACATTTTTTATAGAGTAACCGTTCTTGTCTTCATCAATGACTGTTCTACCAAACAATATTCCACTACAATTTTTAAACCACCCAGCTAATTTCATTTGTACTAGACTTCTTTTCAATTCCACAGGGCTTAAACTACAATTTTCGAAATACCATAAAATAGGTTCTGATTCGATGAATTCCTTTTGGAATTTGCTAACATTCCCATATTCTGTACCAATCAGATGTCGAATTACATCTATACATCCCCCCAGTAATCTCCCTGAAATCTCTGTGTTGTTACCGTAAGATTTCCACTTTGTTTTCTCAGAAAAATTAAAAACATATGAAGTAGGGTTTTTAAAATCCCATTTACTTTGAAATTCCTCTGATGAATATTGTGTTACCTCATTGTACATTGTTGTCGATAAAACTTTTGTCCACATCTTCGTGGTATCATCCATTTTACTTCCTCTCATATCAATAAAGTTAGTTCCATGGGCTGTCGCAGTACCTGTTCTTAAAGTTATAGCTAATAACAATAAGCTTATATCAGAGTATCCCATCACCCATTTTGTTTTCAGACTTTCATACTGAATGTGTTCTAAAATCTCGATAGCTAATTCTCCTCCCCATGGGGGAATGACTATAGAAATATTATCATTATTAATTAGATTCATAAATTCTTCTGCGCGCTTAATTGAAGAATCAGACCTTACCTTATTTTGCTTCCAAATATTTGGCGTTACAACAACCCTATAACCTCTATTATTCATAGCTTTTATAGCATTCTCTAAAATACTGTGTAAGCTATGATGAACTCCTGATGAGGGTGCTGTAACTCCAACTGTAATTGGAAAATTAAGTTTAGGATATTTAATCAATATATTCTCCTCCTAGATTAATTTACTGAAAAAATACAAAAACGAAATTATTTTGACTATTCTGTAATTATATATTACAATATCCGAAGGGAATTATTATATTAATGTGAATAATAAAAAATTCGTTGTTTTTGAGTATTTAAATGGAAGACGTTTTACTGGGAAAATAGAGGAAGTTAGAAATGCTGCATTTGCATTAGCAAAAATCAACTCAGAACTTCCTGTAGGGAATAATAGAACAGATTATTTTAAAATTATTGAGGATCAAATTGATATAATAAATTTTGGTGAATATTCTGATTTTAAAACGTATTTACTGGAATTTATTAATAATATTAATAATAAATTCTCTATTAATGGGTTTCATAATTTGGAACATGTAATTCTTCATGGTGACTTCAATAAATGGAATCTAGTATTCCACCCTTCCAATGATGAAGTATTGGGAGTATTGGATTTTGATAATATTGATTGTGGACCTAGAATACGTGATTTATCAGAAGCGATTCTTTCATTCGGAGCAATCTGTTATAAAAAAGATAGTACTAACTTTACAGAAGAAATTTATAGTAGGGATAACTTCGTATATGCTAAGGAATTTTATAAAGCGTATAATCATCTTTCTGATTTATCAGAATTAGAAAGATGCTTTTTACCTGATTTAATTAAAATTGTATTTTTAGAGTTAGTTACTTTAGGACTAATTAGAAAAGACTTTATTTTAAATCAGTTATTGATTAATAATATCAAATTATTTATTCAGGATGAAATTAATGTTTTAGTTGAGGAGCTTTATAATTGGGTAAAATAAAAAAAATATATGTTGTAAGTAGTGGAAAAGGTGGAGTTGGAAAGTCTACAATTGCTTCTAGATTAGCTTTTTTATTAAATAAACAAAGATTTAAAGTTGGATTATTAGATCTAGATATTCACGGGCCTAGTATTACAAATATCTTCAATATAAGTACCCCCCCTCTTGTAAAAGAGGGGAAGATGTTACCTTATCAAAATAATGGACTGAAAATTGTGTCTATGGGGATGTTTGTAGAGAAAAATAAGGCTTTTATATGGAAAGGTGTTATATTAAAAGGCATTATAAAACAATTATTAAATGATGTAGAGTGGGAGGAACTTGATTATTTAATAATTGATACGCCTCCTGGAACAGGGGATATATTAATAAATTTAATACAGGAAATTAAAATTGATGGGGTTATTATGGTGACAACCCCTCAAGCGATGTCTAAAGCTGATGTAAGAAGAAGTTTAAATATGATTAAGCAACTTAATATTCCAATTACATCATTAGTTGAAAATATGTCTAGTTTTACTTGTCCTCACTGTAATGAAAAAATCAGTATTTTTAAACATGATGATAGTAATATGTTATCTGAGTATTGTATAGATAAACACATAGTTTTACCATTTGAATTAAATTACAATGATAGCCTCTTTGAGGATATAGAATGGAATATAGAAAAAGAATTGTCCGAGGTAGTAAAAATACTATAACGAAACGTTGGGGGATCAATGGATTTTAATAAGGAGCAAATTCTTAATATACATGAGAAACTTGAATACGTGAAGTATGATGATGAAGGTGAAATTACCTTCTATGGTTCAAAAATCCACGAGATATTAGGGCATAATAATTCTATGTCAATGATATATTTTGACCAAAGAATAAAGGATAATTATTATTCAATTTATAACGCGTTTAATAAATATTTTAAAAATGTAAGTATCCATTTTGCTCTGAAATGCAATTATATACCTGCTTGTATAGAGGCGCTTTTTAAAGTTGGATGTAGTGTTGAGGTTATGAGCAGTATTGAATTACAGATTGCTCTACAAAATGGATTTAAGAGAAACCAAATAGTTTGTAATGGCTTAGGAAAAACAAAAGAAGAATTATTACAAGAATTAGAGAACAGTAAGTTGATTTTTATTGATAATATAAATGATCTAGAAAGAATTAATTCCCTATCTTTAGATTTGGGTAAAAAAATCCCTATTGGTCTAAGAGTTTTACCTAACATAAAGAGTTCTAGTCATGAAGAAGTTATGATTAAACCTAGTTCAAAATTAGGAATGGATATTAATACTGCAATGGAATTTTTAAAGCAGTCTAAAGAGACAAATTCTAATCTTAATATAATCGGAATACAATTTCATTTAATGAGTCATTTAAAAGACTGTAGCTTATATAAAGAGTATTTATCTAGTATAGAGTCTTTCTTAGAAAATGTTTATAAAGAACTCAATTACTCCTTCCAGTATATTAATCTTGGCGGTGGTTTTGAAACTAGATTTATTATGGAAAATAATAATATTGATATAAGTAGTTTAGCTAAAATTGCATATGATAAATTAAAGAATCTACCATATGATTATGAACTCATTGTGGAGCCAGGAAGATATATTATGGCGGATGCTGCAGTAATATTGGCCTCTATAATCAGTGAAAAAAAGAGTGCTGATGTGAATTGGAAAATCACTGATATTGGTTCTAATATTCTAATACCAGTTCCTAATATTGAATATTACACAATCCCATATAAATTAAATGATGGTAATCAACCTTGGGAACGCTATAATGTAGGTGATGCTACATGCGCTCCTTCTCATTTATGTAAAGATGTTGAATTACCAAGCCAATTAGTTGAAAATAAAATAATTGTTTTAAACTGTGGTGCGTATACCTCCGTTTATAGTGAACTTTGGGCATTTAAATTACCAGAAATATATTATTTGAAGGATGATAAAATCCATAATATATTTTCTTATAATCAATTCCGCCAATTATTTAAATTAGCTTATGGATACGATATCTAGAGAAAGAGGGTTCTGTATGTTTGCAGTTAATGTAGAAGGACTAATTATTAAAGACAGTAAATTATTGATAGGTAGAAGAAGTTTAAATGAAGAGCATGCTGGAGGTAAACTTTCTTTAATTGGTGGTACAGTAGAAAAAGAAGGAAACTCCAATGATATTTTAGAAAATAATTTAAAGCGAGAAATAATGGAAGAGACAGGGTTGGAAGTTAGTAATTTTAAATATGTTAATAATACTTCTTTTGTCACACAATCTGGAATAAATGTAATCAATATTGTTTTCTCCTGTGAGTGGGTATCAGGGGATGCTGTTGTTAAAGATAGAGATGAGATTTCCGAGTTAATTTGGATGACTTTTGATGAAGTTATAAACAATAAGAACAGTCCATTTTATTTAGTTAATAGTGTTAAAATAGCAAAACAGGATAAAATACTAAAATGAACAAAAAAAATATATTAGTTTTGGGGAATATCTATAAAGTAAAGGATTATCTGGATTATGATAATTATAATTATCATTTAATCACGTCTTATTTTGATATCTCGCAGCTTTCAAATGAACTGAAAAATTCTATTAAATATCACGCGATAAGTACAAATGATACTTTTGACGTTTCTTGTTTTGAGAATAAATTCGATAGTATTTTAGAGATTACCAAAGAAATAATTGAACATTTTGGAAATATAGAGGCTATTATATCAACAAATGAAGCAACAGTGGTTGTCGCTTCAAAATTAAGGGGTATCCTAAATATAAATAAAGGGTTGGTCAGTCCTAACGCTATCTTTCTCAGAGATAAAATAAAAATGAAAGAACGTTTAAAAGATACTGTACCTCTTGCAGATTTTTCAGAAATCACAAAAGAGGATTATCAGACTATAGTTGAACAATTCATAAAGAAATACAAAAAAATAGTTATTAAACCTTCTAACCAAGCTGGAGGCTGTGGTATAAAAATTGTATCAGACTATCAAGATGCAATAAATCACATAAACGAACTTTTTGATCAAAGTGATAAGATTAGTGTTGAACAATATATAAGTGGTACTATTATGCACTTTGATGGTATTATAAAAAATGGTATATTAGTAAATTTTATGGTTTGCAAAAAGGTAGGTACAGCATATGATTATATAAATAATAATAATGTTCTATCCACTATAGTAGTTTCGGATAGCGAGTTAATAAATAAAGCCAAAGAATTCACTATAAAATGTTTTGAACAATTTGATATTCAAAATACAGTTTTTCATTTGGAAGTAATTTATTATGAAAATAAATTCATTTTCTTGGAAATAGCTGGTAGACCTCCAGGTGGAAATATTGTGAATTTATATAATTATGCTTACGAATTTGATTTTTACAAACATTCTTATTTTCTAGATTTAAATGAGACTATACCAAATATTTATTTTCAAAATAATTTTGCATTATCTTTAATCCCTGTTCCTAACCTCAAAGAATACACAATTAAAAACGTACGAGGGATCGATAACTTACCTATCAATATAGTTAATATTACTTTCAAAGGGATAGGTTCAAAAAATCAATATCGGCCATTTGATCCTTTCGATAGTATCTGTCAAGTATATTTTACTTGGGAAAGTGAAAAAGATTTGACTAACACAATTGCTTATATTGAAAATAACATCAAATTTGAATGTCTTGAACATTTGCAGTGAAAAGTACAAAAGCGCACAATACAAAAAGTGCGCTTTTATGCTTTACTAATATCCATTAAATCCAAACAAATTCTATTCAAAAATAGAGGGTGGTTATTTTGATTTTTCGGAATTTGAATCATAACTTAAAAATTCGACTTTTAACAAGCTTCTTACAAAATTCTATTATGTTTAGTATTATTCCGTTTATGTCTTTATATTTGTCTGCTTATATGGGAGTTATAGCTGCGGGTCTCTACTTAATTATTGCAGTAGTAGTTAATTTTTTAGCTTCTTTAATCGGGGGGCATATAAGTGACGTATTTTCAAAAAAAGGAATCATTTTAACTAATTCTTATGTAAATGTATTGGTATTTTTATCAATGACTATTTGTATCTATACTGAACAAAGATTAGTTACTTTATTCTCAATTTTGTTTATATGTAGTCAACTAATCTATGGTATTATGAAGCCGGCTCAAGACGCTATTACTATAGAATCTATCACCGAAGAAACAAGAAGGGAATATTCTGTAATACAATACTGGATTAATAATTTATCCATGGCTTTGGGGATAACAATTGGCGGTGCTGTATATAATAATTATAAATCAGAATTATTTATAACAGCTACGGCGATACTATTAATAAATAGTATTATTATAAAATTGTTTTTACAAGACATTAATATTAATAAAATTCATAAAAGTAATGAATCGTTTTTAATAAATACACTGAATAGCTATAAAGAAGTTTATAAGGATAAACCATATGTAAATTTAGTTTTAGGATTGGCATTTGTTATGATGGCCGAGCTATCAATGTCTTCTTATATAGTGGTTAGACTAAAAGAGGATTTTACAACAGTAGGATTCTACGGTTTTTCAATTGATGGTGTAAAATTATATTCTATTTTAATGATAATAAATACTTTTATCGTTATTAGTATGACTTTTGTATTTTCAAGAATTTCACAAAAGATGAGTCCAAATCAATCAATAACGATCGGTGTGTTATTATATATATCAGGGTATTCAGTAATGGTCATATCATCTAATATTTATATATTAATAGTTTCAATGGTAATTGCAACAATTGGAGAATTATTATATGCCCCTGCTTACAACTCAGAAAGGATTAGAATTATTCCTATAGATAAAAGAGGGGCCTATTCAGCAGTTGCTGGATTTTCTAATAAAATTGGTAATATGTTATCAAAATCAGCTTTAATCATTAGTGCGGTCTTAGCTCCTAATTTTATTGCATTATATATTTTTCTTACAGGAATTATTGGTTTGTTCTTGATTTCTAATAGTTTATTTAATAATAAAAATATTAATTACCTCGAAAATGATCAAACTTTTTTATAAAAATCAAACTTATATCTGCTGAATAAAAATCCATTGTGATCAAACTTTTTTCAAAATGGACTTTTATTTTTGGCCATAAAATGAGGGCTCATATGGCATTTTTGATCGTACTTTATTCCAAAGCTACATGTTTTGTAACTTTTGAATAAAGATTGATATTTTGAATAAAGTCGCGATGCTTTTACCCCTTTAGAATCATGTCTAAAGGGGTATTTTTTATTATGGGAGTGAAATTATATTGTTTATTGTTCGGATGCATATCCTCCTGAAACTGAATGTTGCAAGTGACGTTACGTCACCTATTATAGTTAGGTTATATCATGCAAGGAAAGAGGAATGATGAATGAAGCAAAAGGACATGAATTGGAAGGATCAAGACCCTTGGGGATTAAAAGAATTTCTCTTAATGATGCTACTTGAATTTGTATTTGTCATAGGATGCATAAAATTCTTAGTAAATCCTATTTATTCTCAGTGGTTTGATAATGAGCTATATTCAGGAACTCTAATAGGATTAACAATAGCGATTGTTTTAGTATCAGGTGTGTATTTTATGATCATTCGGCCAAAGAAACTTTCTTGGAGTGAAGTAGGAATCAGGTCATTCTCTATAAAAGATTGGAAACTTATTGTCCTACTAACTATTATATTAATAGTTGGTGATGTAATAGTGATGGTGCTTACTAGCTTTATTGGGAATTCTTATGAGAACAGCAAAACTGAAGCGATACAGCAAAACGTAAATTTCTTTACTGTTTTTATTGCTTTTATTTCTGCGGCGGTCATTTCACCAATATATGAGGAAATTTTTTATCGTGGTTTTTTATATCGATGGCTACGTACACGTTTTGGTATGATGAGGGCTATTTTTCTAAGCTCATTAATCTTTACAATTATCCACATTCCAACTTATAATGCGATGCCTGTAAACTTCTTGAGCGGTATAGTCTTTGCATGGGCGTATGAACGAACTCATTCAATTTGGCCGTCAGTTATTATTCATGGTCTAACTAATGGAATTATGGTTCTGTTGACAGCGATGGGATAGTAGAAATTTGTTGTAAGCAGGTAAAGTATCCAAAGCCACTTAATTTACTTTAGATAGTGAACTATATGTAAAATTAACTATCGGGGAACTATGGTTGAATAAAAATAATCAAACTTTTTTATAAAGGGACGCTTCAATTGAATATAGAAAAGGCGTGTTTTGATCAATCTTTTTTTAAAACACGCTTTTTCTAATTGCTCTTTTATTAAGGCTTATTAAGTTAATTTAATCAAACTTTATTCCAAAGCTAAATTTGTGTTGTACAGAGATAATAAAGTGGGTTAATTTACAATAAAGCCTTTTAAAAAATGCGAGTCATTCTATTCACCAATCAGGCTAGAGTGTGGAGCAACCCATCTTTAAATAAATAGAAACTTTATATGTATGAGTACACTTTTAAGTTGTTGTACACTTTCTTTTTTCCTCACTCTAATGGTTAATATGTCTTTCACTTTAAAGAAGCCTTAAAAGAGAAATCCTCTTTTAAGGCTTTTATGCATGTTCATTATTTCACTGTTATGCTTTTAACCCAAGCAATCGTACGATAACGATGATTAACAACGCTCCTATTGTAAGGACCGTGTTGTTAACAGTGTGGATTAATAACACGTGCCAAATATTTCTTGTCCATAGATAGATTATATTTAGAAATAGACCTGCAAACATGAAGGGGATTGTATCCATTACACTCCCAAAATTATAATAGTGAATGAGTCCGAAAAGGATTGAATTTCCTATTATAATACATGCTTTTCTAAAAAATCCACCCTGTAATATTTTACCGAGAAGTGTATAACGAAAAACAGTATCTTCAATTAATCCTGTAACAATAGGACCTAAAGCGATATAAATTAAGAGCATGAACATTTCAGGACTTGCAGTCAAAGGATCAATTAAAGGGGGAACATCTGTTTCTGTGCTGGTGCTAGTTCCTGGAATAAGTGAGCGAATCAAACTAATTAGAATTTGTAAAAGAACACCACCGACAATAATTAATAGAACGGAACGTTTCCACGCTAATTTAAATTTACTCCAATGTATACGAAGCATCGGAGCATAAACAACCATCAGGAAAAGAAACATGATAATGCGCAAACTGGTATCAATAATTGCCCACAATTGATTTTTTACTGAGAAATATTCAGTGATAAAGCCTGCAAGGAATATTAATGGGATTAAAAGTAAAGTAATATAATCTTTCTTTGTCCACACATTCTCTGAAAAATCTTCTGCTGCGACTAATTTAGTGAATTTATTCATTTGAATTTACAACTCCTAATAACATTAAAAAATCTTACGATGTTACATTTTTTATGCATAACTCCCCATTTTGATATCTATTCTATCATACATATTTCCCTTCAAAAAATACTTATACGCGCTAAGTAAGGTTTAGCTTGTGTATTAACTGTAAACTCTTTTTGAATCAACATACGTATGTACAGTATTTTCTTTATGAAACAAATGTGCAATAGAGGATATTATATATTGAAAAATGATATAATTAAAGTTCGATTATTTATCATAAATATTAATTAAAAAATTGTAACTACTCAGCTACCCTAAGGTTTTAATGGTTTGATAATTTGATTTTCAAGTTATCTCCACAAATTCCTGTTAACACTGGCAATAAGAAAAACAGGAGGTGAAGTGTATGAACTGAAAAGATATTCTTCTTGTTTATAAACAAGGGCCAAATTCTGTTGTGAATTTAGTTGAAACATTATGCACGCGCATAAAAACTCAAAAAATAGTTATAAATCACTACTAATGGACGGGTTACAAAAAACAGCTACAAAAAGTCTACGTGAAAAAACAGATAACCAACCTGGTCATAAAGTGCATACACTTCGCCAAGTGGAACACTCAGATTGTGTTTTTATTCATCCTGTGACAATGTGCTCGTGTTGCCAATCACCATTAGAAAATGAACCTGTTCGCTTGAAAAAAGTGCGACAGGTGTTCGATATCCCGTCTGTTTTCTTTTGAGGTACTTCAACATGAAGCGGAACGAAAAATTTGCCCGCACTGTTTTCATATTGAAGAAGTTCCATTTCCAAAAGGTGTGACAAACGCGACTCAATATGGTCAGCATGTTCAATTGATGGTGAACGATTTGACACAATATCAGTATCTGTCTCTTTAGTAGACGTCTGAATCTTTTGAAATGTGTATCGGCATTCGATCAGTCAAGGCACAATCAACCGCCTCATTCGTTCTTTTAGTGAAAGTTTACAAGAAAATGAAGAGGAAATTCGTTCAAAAATTTTAGCTTCTTCAATTGTTCATTGCGATGAAACAGGACTTCGCAATCAAAGATAAAACTATGGGAAAGGTTCTCAATATGACAAGTGATAGCGCTGATTCACTAGAATGGATTGCTTTGATAGGTCAGCTAAAGCGTTATATGAAGGACGTTCCCAAATATCATTAGAAGAATGGATGAAAAGCGCTTAGAGGAATTTAAAGGTGAGGATGAATTTTTAGATAAACTTTGGGAAATAAGGATGTCGCCAAAACAATCAGAGAAACTGAGATTATATCCAATTGACCAAGATGTGCTTGAGTTTATGGATCAGGCATATGCCATTTTTATCGCCGAAAAGAATAAAGGGGGAAAGAAGGATGAGTACAGAACTACTTCTCCTAATAGGGGGATTGGCCTTATTAGATACGCTAAGCCCTGCCACATTAGGGGTAACAGTATATTTGCTTTTAACAGATAAAGAGAAACTTACTAAACGTTTATTGGTTTATTTATTGACGGTAGCAGGATTTTATTTTGTTGTTGGAGTTTCACTCATGTTAGGATTAGATTTCTTGCTTGAGATAATTTCTGGCGTATTTCAAAATCGAATCGTAAGCTGGATGTTCTTTATTATTGGGGGGATATTGTTCATAGCGAGTTTTTATGTTCCGACAAAGAAAAGCTCAGACCTACCTGCACCAAAATCAAAAAGTATTCTTTCAATGGTAGTTCTAGGGTTCACTACTTCATTCATTGAAGTGGGGACTGCATTTCCTTATTTTGCAGCAATTGGCATAATGACTACTTCTAATCTATCATGGGTGGAATGGTCGTCTATTTTAGCTGGATACAATTTTATTATGGTGTTGCCTTCCCTCGTACTGTTTCTCTTCTATCTCCTGTTTGGAAGGCGGATGCAAACATCTCTCGAGAAGCTTCGAGTGAAAATCGCTAATAATACAGGATCGGCTCTTTCGTGGATTATGTGTATAGTTGGAATTATCATGATTTTGAATAGCCTGGATTATTTGTAGGATGTTTGACCAGAATATTAGATAAAAGTAGATTTAACAATCAGGGCATATTCTAAAATGACGAATTGTGAAAATATTGTAAATTTGACATGGTTTAGGTAGAAAATCAAAATGTAATACACGATGTGTATTACTATAAATATCATAGAAGGGGGAAAGGACATATCGTCAATTCATGGGGACGACCTAAAATAAAAATCCAAAGAACAACAAGTGAATGGATTGGGGATACCATTGGCTATTCATTTTTTTTAGGATCAATTATTTTTTTGATTATTATTTGGGGCAGATTACCTGAGGAAGTACCGGGACATTATAATGCAGCTGGGGTTGTAGATCGCTGGGGGACAAAGTGGGAACTTTTGATTCTACCGGGAATCGGGGCATTCACCCTGCTTTTAATGCAAACCTTAGAAAAGTTTCCAGAAGTACATAACTATCCACAAAGACTGAATGAATCGAATGCTAAGCAGTTTTATTTAAATAGCCGAAAAATGATAAATCAATTAAAAAATGTTTGTTTAGTTGTTTTTGCTTTAATCCAATTTGAGACAATTTCAATCGCTTTAGGTTGGAAAAGTGGTATTGGTAAGTTATTCTTACCAATAATTGTTATTGAGAAAATAAGGAAATGGAAAATTAAATAATTCGGGCCGAATAAACAATCTAATTTACATGGCTGCATTGTTATTTTACATATTGTGATTTGAAATAAAGTTAAGATGTTCTTTAAAAATAAATAAAGTTTCTGTAGTATCTAAAGAAAAGAGCCGACTCTAAAAATATTCAGTGTCGGCTCTTTTATACAATAATAGAATGGTTGTTTATTTCTACCATATAATGGAAATAAAGTCGTACCGTTTATCCTTTGAGATACACATTGTCTAAAGGAGGTTCCGTCAAGCAAAAGACATAAAACTCACGTTCAGATATTTGATTAGTGATAACCCTATAAGGAATCGACTTTTTATTTATCCCTTTAAAGGTGGATATTTTAATTCTTTTGAGGTAAGTCCATTACCACCCCATATTTTTTTCTGAATAACTTCTGCTTTGCTATGATAAGCAGAAAAATAAACCACTCCATCTTAGTATTGATACTGATAATATAAATGCTAACTCTACATTTTAGATTGAATTCGCATCTATATTATATTTAAAATGTTTATTTTGTAATCTTTATACTAGTAAAATTCATAACTAACCTATGTATTAGATTGTATTATGATTTAAATAACAGTAAACCTATGTTCTTACGGTGCTTTTATCAGAAAATTTGAAAATATGTAAACATGCATATTTTCAAAAAAAGTTTTAGGTGTATAATTAATTTGTCCAGAATAATCTGGTAATTAAAAAGAGGTTTATATTATGAAGGTATTAAAACAAAAACTAATTAATGGAGGTGACGAAATATATCTAAAAAATGATATAACTTGTGAAAGAAGTGTGCAGATTAAACAGTAGTTTAAGGTGCTGTTTTTATTATTTTTAAGTTAATTAATTTTTTAACTGGTAATGTTAATACCCTCTCAATTTTAGTACTAGAATTAGTAGCATTCTGGATCAAAAAAGTAGTTTTTAATTTTAGAATATGGAGAAGAAATATGACTAATAAGAAATTACTTATTACTGGGTATGTAACAACTCTTTTGGGAAGCTATACATATGATCAATACATTAAATGGGTTATTTTAGATGAAACTAATAGTGCAGCATTTTTGGGAATAGCAACAGCAATTACATCAGTTGCGCTGTTTTTTGCTCAATTTTTAGGAGGGATTGCAGCTGATAAATATTCGCCAAAAAGAACAATGTGTGCTATGGAATTAATCAGTGCAACCGCAGCGTTATTATCAATGGTATGTATTATGATGAACTTCGATCTACTAATAACCGTTATTATTTTAAATACTGTGTTAGTATTAACAAGCTCAGTGTATTCAATAGCTTCTAAGGCTGCATTACCATACTTTGTAGTTACAGATCACCTTAAATCATTTAATAGTATTCAAACTGCATGTAAAAATGTATTAACTCTAGTAAGTCCAATATTAGCGTATATAATGGTCAAAATTGGTATCAATCCCATATATGCAATACTTTTGAATTTAATTACATTTCTATTAAACACTTTTTGGTTAATACGTTTAAAGCCAATTTCAATAGAAACAAAAAAGGTTGTTACTATAAAATTTAGGGAAGCATTTAACATTTTATATAGTGATCGTATAATTTTCAAAATGATAATTGCAGCTGGAATATTAAATTTTTATTTGTTTGGATTTGAATTGTTGGAAAAATCAATTGGAAAAATCTATTTTTCATCTGTAAGTATCTATATGTTAATTGGAATAGCAGCTGCAATAGGAGCGATTTTTGCGGCATTTTTGGTTCACTCTAAAAATGATAGTGTTCAAAGAATTCTTTCGTTTATAGATGTTAAAAAGATGATCTTTTTACAGGGGATGGTTATTTTACCTTTTGTACTATTTTCCAACCTATATACCTTTTTATTTGCAACCTTTTTTATATCATTTTTAACAATTATGTTTAATATTGAATTCTTTACATTAGTTCAACTAAATATAGACCGTACAATTTTGGGGAAAGTTTTTGCTATTATATTTTTGATAGCAACGTCTACTGCTCCAATAGCAAATCTAGTGTATGGATATTTAATAGAATATGATGTTTTAATTACTTGTATAGTAACTATGGTTGGTTTAATTATACTTTCTCTAATTATTCCTAGAACAGAAAATAGGAGTTGACTTATATGGTTACATTTAATGAAGAAACGTATCAAAATTTTATTGATGATGTTTTAGAGAACAGACAAAAGAAATGTTTTGGATTTTTTTTAGCCAAATCAGATTCACCTGAACATATTCACAGCTATTTCTTTATGAAAAAGGATAAAAGAGGCGAATATGATTTTGAAAATATAGATAACTATTATAAAACGCATCAAACAGCAGGATTTTTAGCAGATTTTCAAGAGTTGATTGAATTAGAAAAATACATTAGAGCGAATAACTTAATAAAAGTGGGTGTTTTTCATTCACATATGCGGCATCCAGCAATTTTTGATTTAATAGATCTAAAATTACATCCCACTGATGAACTTTGGCATTTAATAATAGCTATTAAGAATATTGAAAAGCCTATTATCAGAATATTCGGCACTAATAATGGTGAAATTAAAGAGAAAGAATTTATGGTATTGAGGGGGGAATAGAAGTGAAATTACAGGAAGATAAAATTCTAGAACGATTTATAGATGAATTGAAAAAACCTGTTAAAAATAGTTATCAATTATACAATGACTATGTTCTTTTATGTAGTTCTAATAATCGGGAAATTCGTATTAAAATGAAAGAATTAGAGATACAAAATCAAAAGAGATTTTTGAAATATTTGGAACCAGATATGATCTCAATTGAAACATGTAGTTACAATCAGAGTGATTATGCGAAACCACATTCGTATATATATGATTCTGAATGTTGTGAAAATATAGATATTTATAATTTTCAAATGTCTAAAACATGCATAACAAAAGAATTATACCAATTATATGATAAGGGGTATCAAAATGATTATCCTTCGGACTCACCGGTAGTAGATGTCAACTGGTATGAAGCAATGATGTTTTCGTATTGGATAGGATGCCGATTACCTTTAGAAGTAGAGTGGGAATATGTTGCTAATGTAGGATTAGAGGATATTCCTTTTGAGAATGACATCATGCTAGATTATGCTTGGTACAGTATGAATAGTAATAACTATTTAGAAAGCGTAGGGAAAAAGTTGCCTAATAAATTTGGAATATATGATATGCAAGGATTGGTATGGGAATGGTGTCTTGATTCAATAGAATTAGATAAAAATCCTTATTTAATCCAAAGATACATTCCTTATCGTGTTTGTCGTGGTGGAAGTTTTTATTCGTTTTTAGAAGTTTTATCACCTACATATCGATATGGAGAAAAAGAAGTATATTCATCTAGAGATTTAGGTTTTAGGGTTGTGAAATCTGACGTAGTAATTTAAAAAACATATATTGGAGAAGGAGAGTTTTAGTTTATGAAATTATTTTTAACAGATCATTTATTAGTGAGGTTAGGTAATGAGGTTAAATTAGAGGATAATGGTACATTCTTTGTGGATGTTAATACTTATAAAGATTTGAAAAATGAGTTAAAAAAATATCCATTGTATACAGAATTATATCAAGAAGATGGGAAATTAAAGAATAAGTATTTTTTAGTACTAAATAATGAGGTAATTGTGGAAGAACATATTGAAAAAATGCAAATTGATAGTGATATGGAATTAACAGTACTGTTACAACAATTTGCAGGAGGTTGAGATTATGATATTAACAGAAGAAAAATTAATATCAAAAATTATGGATTTTGTGTGTTATGAAAAAAACTATTTTTATGTTTTGGCTAAAGTTTATAATGTAGGGGATTTTGAGTTATTTTATATGGATAGATGGATTGATTGGGAGTTCAAAGAAAATGGTTCAGAGCCAATTTTAACTACAAATAATGCATTTAAACAAAATTTAATAAAGAGAAATATATTAGTTGCACATACTGCTAAATTTAATGACATTTATTCTGAACTAATAAATGAAACTAGTTTAGGAAATAAAATAAATATGGTAGTTGAAATGGATCATATTGATGGAACACGTTATTATACAAATACTTTAATTGAGAAAGTAACATCAACAAAAGTTCTGTATACAAAAATAAATGAAAATATGCAGAAAATAAATGTAGGAATGAGTAGAGAGGATTTTGTAGAAAGATTACCGAAAGAGTTGGAATTAGAATATGAGGTAATTCGATATGATGAAGATCTTCATAGACAATTAAACATTTCAGATTCTGAATTGTGTAACAAAATCTTAAAAGAATGGATGGATTTCTCAATTGTAGATGAACAATTATATATGAGAGGGCAATTGGTTAAATATAATATATACGCTTTTGAGTCTATGATTAATTATTTGCAAAATGAAAAAGATAATATTTTAAAGAATATTAATCATGAAAAAAATATACAAAATAGACTAGGTAAGCAAATTGAAAATAAGATTTTGCCACTTATTGTGCTATATGAGTATTTTATTGAAAAACAGATGGTAAAAGATAATAATATTTCGGTTACATTAAGAAAATCAATAAATCAACTTAAGGTAATGCTGGGATTAATTGTAGAATTAAGTGATGAAAATTATTATGAGCATTATGTTGCAACGTTTAAAAATATTGCACAACAAATTCAAGGCTTACAGGCAGGAATTTATAATGTAATTTTAGATTTATTAACTACAAACAATAAAGGGGTATAGTATTATGAAACAACAAATTCTTGCAGTTATGGAAAGATTACTAGCAAAACAAGATTTTCAAAATCTATGTGAAAATTATGATGCATTAAAAGAAGAGAAAGTTTTTAAGTTAGGGATTGACTCAATCCGTGTTATGAAATTGGTTTTAGAAGTAACAAAAGAATTTAATATTACTATTGATTTTACAACACTTGATTTGAAAAATTTCGAAACCATTCAAAAAATTGAAGCGTATATAGAGGGGAGCAATAATAAGTGAGTGGATTTCAATATACCTTTAAAAAGGAGCTTCAGCCTCTTGTATTGGATCAATTAAAATATCAATTGCATTATTTTCTCCCACAGCTAGAGGGAAGATTTATGTTAGGTACTAAAATATTTCACATTTTAGACGAATTAGAAATAAGTTTAAATGAATTAGAGACCCTGAAAAAAATATTCGAACGTTATGAAGAGCTAAATGAATTACCCCTTCAAAATCAGGATAGTGTTATTTGGAATGTAGAAAACACAGAAGGTTATTTAAGTGAAAATCAAATATCATTCGACAGAATATTCGAAGAAGAGTTTATAGAAAAAGTAAAAAAATTTATTAATATCAGTATAAAGGTACAAAAAGGATTAAATATTTATAATAAAATTTGGATAGAACTATTAAAAGAACTTGATGAAAAAATATATGAATATTTTTCTACTATTTTTGAATTGTCAGAGATATATGCTCCACATATGATTGAACTAGAAGAATTAGAACGTACAGGGTACCTGAAGAATAGCTTTCATCATTTATGCTATACCTCCCACACAACAAAGGACTACACAAAATTTCCTCATGATGGTGTTGAAAGAAGTAAGATAGGAAAGTATTTAGATGTTAACCAGAAGTATGTTTTGAATCCAGCACTTTGCTTACATGTATATCCACAGCTAAGGGATAAGCAAGGAGTAAACAATACAGTTTATACAATTAAAGGCAGTTGTTTCCGAGATGAATCTGGAAATTTAAATAACACAACAAGACTTCTTGAGTTTGTTATGCGAGAGTTCGTTTTCTTTGGAACAGAAGAATTTATAGCTGAGTGCCATAAACAACTTGTAGATTTTTGGATACTGTTAATGAAAAAAATAAATTTGAAATTTGAAATAAAAATTGCGAATGATATATTCTTTGATGATAATACTGATAGCAAACTCTTTTCACAAGTGTATTCTGATAATAAATTAGAGCTAGTTGTACATGTAAAGGATTTAGAAGTATCAGTGTCCTCAGTAAACAAACATATGTATCATTTTTCAGATGTTTATAATATTACAAATGAACCTGGGAAGTTGGCTCAAACAATGTGTATGGGCTTAGGCTATAACCGGATTTTAGAAATGATCAGTAGAGAGAATCAGAACAGGGAAGTTGAAAAATAAAGAAAGGAGGCTTTAATTATGAATGTTTTAGTGATAGAGCTACCACTTTTTATGTTTGAAAAGTTTGAAAAAGAAGCAGGGCGTCATGATGATAAGCTATATTATGTTATAAAAAAAACATCTAAGTCCAAAGATGAAAACATTTTAAATCTAGATATTCGTGATGACTTTGATGTTGTTGTTAAGTATTGTGAGCAACTTAATATCGATGTAATTATTTGTATCTCGGAAGAGTATCTATTACAAGCTTCTTATTTATCAGAGTGTACAGGTATTTTTTCTGTGTTAACTTCAGATCTTGTAAAAAATATGAGAGATAAATTTTTAATGAAAAAAATATGGACAAAAGCTAATATTTTAAATGCTTCCTCTATTGAGTATTCTGAATCCTCAATAGAAGAGGTTCAATCCTTAAATTATCCTGTCATAGTGAAACCTAATTTAGGATTTTCCAGTAGTGGTGTTCGCCTTGTTCACAACCTTAATGAATTGAATAGTGAAATTCTAAATATTAAGATGTTAAATACCCTTTCAACGGCAATTTCCTCAGAAAAAATTCAACCTAAAATATTAGTAGAAGAATTTTTATGTGGCGATGAGTATTCGGCTGATGTAATTTGGCAAGACGGAATACCTCAATTCAGTAAAATATTAAAAAAATGGATTCCGCAAGGGAGTAGGTTTCCTGATAAACTCTATCACACAATTGGTGAAGATGAGATAGACATTGAAACGAAAATTTTGCAGGTCGTGTATCAAGCTAATAGAGTTCTTGGAATGAATAATGGAGCTACACATACTGAAGTTATAGTTACAAAAGATGATGAAATATATGTCATAGAAACTGCAGCTCGAATAGGCGCGGGGGGGATTTTTTCATTCATATTTGAAGAAAAATATGGGGTGGAATATTTAGGTCTTTTCTATGCTATTGCTACTAATAGAAGAGTTGATATTAAAGAAAGTATGATGTTACATGAAGTTGACGAAACTTTGTACTATTTTAGCTTTGACTACCCGGATTATATTGATGGAACAATTTGCAATATAAAAGGAATAGACTTTTTATACGAAGACAAGAATATTTTTGAAAGAGTTTTTTTCAAAAATAAAAATGATTATATTACTACATTTGCGTCTGCAGAAGAATATTTTTTGTGGATTTTAGGAAAATGGCCAAAGAATTCATCCATTAATGCTTTAGTTGAACGCTTAGTTAACTTAGAAAAAAATATTGAAATAATTGTAGAGTAAGAGAAGAGGAGAATATAATGATTAATTATGATATCCGTTATAGAAGGTAACTTATTATGGAAAGATTTGGGGAAGAAGGACAGAAGAAACTAGGGAATGCTAGGGTATTAGTTATTGGAGCTGGAGGCTTAGGTTCACCTATAATTTCATATTTATCTGCAGCTGGAGTAGGTAAATTAGGAATAGTAGATCATGATGTAATAGAAGAGAGTAATTTACAACGTCAAATTATACATAAAACATCGTTGTTGAATTATCCAAAAGTGAACTCTGCTGAGCGATTTGTAAATGAATTAAATCCCGCAGTTGAAACGGAAGTTTTTCAAATGAAATTAGATAAAGAAAAAGCACAACAACTTTTTAAAAATTATGATGTTGTTGTTGATGCAGTTGATAATTTAGAAACTCGTAAAATTATTAACGCTGTTTGCTCTGAAAATGACATACCATTTGTGCATGGTAGCATTTCTAATTTTGAGGGTCTTGTTACAACAATTACTCCAGATGTTAACCATTGCTATAATTGTATTTTCCCTAATAGTGATTTCGTTCATAAAGGTGAAATAGGTGTAATAGGAGCGATTCCTGGGATTATTGGATCTATACAAGTATTAGAAGTTATTAAACTTATAGTTGGATTACCAGTTCTGAAAGATGAAATTTTATATTATAATGGTCTGACACATGATTTGAGAAAGGTTAAAATTAATGTAAAAAGTTGTAATTGTTTTTCTAAAGAAACTGTATAATTAATTTAATATAATTATTGGATGTCACTTGGTCTAAGTATATTCATATACAATTAAATTTTGTTGGATATGGGGTCTAATGAAATTATTTATTAAATATTAATGCTTGTGAAATTCATCGCCTTAATAGGAATTTTGAGGTGATTTTAAAGACGGAGCATAATCAAGTAAGAGTAGTTATTGCCAATGAACATACTAATATTTCCTGCGTTGAGATTGATAATCAAATAATTATTTCTTCTTCAGAAAATGATAGTGAAATGTATTTGGAAAATATAGAATCAACACTTGACGTGGATTCGATTTATGACTTTGTTACTGCTATTGACACTAATAAATTGGATCTAATCAAAAAAAGTATTGATTTTAACTACAGAATTGGATTAGAAGGATTAAATAATAGTTATGGCCTAGAAGTAGGTAAAACTTTAAAAATGAATATAGAAAAAGGAATACTCCCTAATGATTTAGCAACATGCGCAATGGCCTTATCGGCAGCGGGATAGGATGCAAGGATGGCGGGAAGTACGCTACCTGTTATGGCGAACTCAGGAAGTGGAAACCAAGGGATAGCGGCAACCTTACCTGTAGTGGCTGTAGCAGAAAAATTGGATATTGATGAAGAGACAATGCTACGAGCTGTTGCATTAAGTCATCTTATTACCAACTGTAATATTCGCCGTCTTCATGAGTATTTCTTTTCAATTCTCGTGCAATAGAAGAGTGATGACGCTTCAGAATGGCACCAATTTCTCTAGTTGAATGACCTAATTTATGAAGTGCTTCTAGTTGTCCACGCTCAAACGTGGTAAAATGGGAATAGCTCATACTCGTCCTCCGTGTAATTTGTGGTGTGGTAACTTCTATTTTACACGAAACAAGGTGAGCTTTTTTGCTTTTTCTAGGTGTCGCACTTAATAATACAATCCGTCATCTCATAAAAAATTCTCCTATATACTTTCGTGATTATTAAATGTCGTATGTATCTATAATATTTTGTGCCTTAATCTTTCTATCAACTTATTTTTTGAATGTAAACCTCTCTTTGAGTTTGGACTTAATACTTTGGTTTGTGGAACCTCTTTGTATGTTAGTCATTCATTATTGTAGGATATTCAGACAGAGAAGTTATCTTCTTTTGAAGTATATGTCAATAAATCCGAGAAACTCCTATAAAAATAGCCTCTTATTTGCTAAATTACTAAACATAATAACTTCCTCTTTTAGATTGTTAGTCACCATTAATCTACTGCTTTTCTTTATTTTCGTGTTATTGTTAGGATATATTATATAATTACATGTTTAGTTGAGAGAAATGTTTCGTGAATGAGTTTCTAGATAGTAAGAAGCATTTGTTGTTACAATGAAATAAAAAAGGAGCTGAAAAATAGTGTATAAGATTATTATTGCATTAATTGCTATGTCAACAATGTTAACAGCTTGCAACCGCGCTGAAACAACTAAAGACAATCATGATGTAGCAGTGAAAAAGGAGGAGTTCTCACAACAAGAGAAGAAAGATATAGAACAAAAAAAGGATGAAAAAATGACGGGGCAAGTAAAGAATGAAGAGCCGAAAGGACAATCCGAAAACAATCCGAAAGTAAATGAAAGCCATGAGAAGTGGGCTTCATTACCTGAATATAATAAGATCGTTGAACAAATTGGCGGCGAAGATTATAATTTTCAAACGGTAACAGATAACGAGGGGAAACGTGTTCTTCACATTCTTGATAAAGATGGAAGAAAGCAATATAAAACAATATTCGTTAAAAATACGAATCGCCTTAAAATTATTAAAATAAATGGGGACGGAATAATTTTTAATGGACCGCTGTCTTAAATTAGATATATTTATGGATTTTATCCACAATAAGCGAGAATACTCCCACCTCAAGGAATGTGAAGGGCGTAGCCCAATGAGTAGGTGGGAGATGAATCGCCTTCGGATAGGGGATTTGTGCCACGTTAACGATCCGACACACGTAAACCTTTGCGGATAAGTTCATAAACTGCACCCGCAAAACTTGAGATATAGTTTTCCTTTTGATACTTTTCGATTTCTGCT
>NZ_JAKUDY010000024.1:0-19991 GCF_022662635.1 Bacillus cereus group sp. BfR-BA-01522
AAAATCTTAAAAATGAAGCAATAAGACTTCTAACCGTAGGGACTACGGGGATAGCCTAATCAATAACTAACCGTTAGGTTGGTGTTCTTAGGAATCTCCCACTTCAAACAGACCGTAAGGTCGTTAAGTGGTGAGTAGTTCAATATTAAGTCATAACAGTACGTTCCTAAAGTACTTTACATACACTTTAGGAGAGTATTTTTTTCAGCGTCTCTAAATTTACTTTTCACAATATACATGATAAGAATTTTATCTTCTAACAGATAAAAAATTAAGAAAAATATGATGAAATGTAAAATATGAGTTTATGTAAGATTTACGATAAAATGACCGGAGGAATCATGATGAAAATAAATGATATAGTAGCGGAAACAGATTTCCCAAATACCATTGAAACGATCACAAATGATTTAAGGAAATTAGGGATACAGAAAGGAATGACAGTGATTGTACATTCTTCGCTTAGTTCAATAGGATGGGTGTGCGGTGGAGCAGTTGCGGTGGTGGAAGCATTAATGAACGTAATTACGGAAGAGGGAACGATTGTAATGCCAACGCAAACATCTGATTTGTCGGATCCAAAAAATTGGGCTCGACCACCAGTTCCAAAAAACTGGTGGTCCATAATTCGTGAGAATGTGCCTGCCTTTCATCCGGATATTACTCCAACAAGAGCGATGGGGAAAATTGTAGAGTGTTTTCGTACATACCCAAATGTAAAGCGAAGTAGTCATCCGTTAAATAGTTTCGCTGCTTGGGGGAAACATGCAGAATGGATTACAGCGGACCATTCACTGTCATTTAGTTTCGGTGAAGCATCTCCATTAAAGAAAATATATGATTTAGATGGATATGTATTATTAATAGGAGTTGGCTATGATTCGAATACATCTATTCATTTATCAGAAATACGTGCTGGGGCGTGTGAATTTATAAAAGAAGGAGCGCCTATTATTGAAAATGGGGTTAGCGTCTGGAAAGAGTTTGATGAAATAGACTATGACCCTGAACCATTTGTTAAGATTGGGACAGAATTTGAACAAACAAATGCTGTTCAAATTGGAAAGATTGGAAATGCAACGTGCAGAGTCATGAAGCAGAGAGAGATTATCGATTATAGTACAGCGTGGCTTCGCTCGAAAAATAAGTAAGGGATGATTCAAATGAAGGGGAAAAAGATAATAATTACAAGCGGTGGTTGTCTGGAAAAATGGGATCAAGTGCGCGGACATACAAATTTAGCAAAAGGAACAATCGGAAGGCTACTTGCAGAAGAAGCGATGGAAAAAGGAGCACATGTTATATATTTACATGGCTATTTTGCTGAAAAACCGGTCGCAACAAATGTACAATTAGAATTACATCCTTTTGAAGGAATTATCGATTTACAGAATAAAATGAAAAGCATTATGACCCATGACAAAATTGACGCTGTTATTATGGCTGCGGCTGGATCGGATTGGATTGTTGAAAAAATTTGTGATCAAGAAGGAAATGTACTTAACATGAACGGAAAGATTTCTAGTGATATAGCGCCAGTCATTCATTTTCAAAAAGCACCTAAAATATTAAAACAAATTAAACAATGGGATCCAGAAACGCTTTTAGTTGGATTTAAACTTGAAAGCGATATCAGTGAAGAGGAATTAATTCAGCGTGCCAGCATGAGAATGAAAGACGCAAAGGCCAATATAATGATTGCCAACTCATCGCATTCGTTACATTCACGCGGAGCTTATCATTATGTAATTGGAGAAGATGGCTATGTCCAGCTATGTGAGGGAAAAGATGAGACTGCCAAAGAGATTATAAAACGTCTAGCCTACTTATGTTCCTCTAGAGAAAGAAGCTTTAGTAAATAATATAAATGGGGGTACGTATATGGAGCCATTATTAAAAGAAGCGATTCGCTTGCGAAAGGAAAGGGAATAAAAGGTGGGATGATATGAATCAAGCTATTGCACATAAGAGAAGTTTTGTTGATTTTCTATTTTACTCCTGTGAATAATTGGATATAATCCTCTCAAAACAAAGTTGACTTATCGGAAAGGTTTGTATAATATATAGTTAATTCAATAATATATTGCTGATTGGAAAAACCAAAGGCATTTCATTCATTTATGAAATGCCTTTGGTTTTTTTGTTATATCATTTCTTAATTCATTCATTTTAAGGAGGGCGAATGTGTGACAGTTTCCATTCAAGGCGTTACGAAATCTTTTGTGAAATCCTCTGGAAGTGTTCGAGTGTTAGAGGATATTCAGTTACAAATAAATAAAGGAGATTTTGTAACTATAATTGGCCCAAGCGGGTGTGGAAAAAGTACTTTATTAAAGATTGTAGCAGGGTTAGATAATGATTTTATTGGTGAAGTCTTTATTGATGGAGAACAAGTGACAGCACCAAGTATGAAACAAGGATTTATTTTTCAAGAGCATCGTTTGTTTCCATGGCTTACAGTTGAAGAAAATATTGCAGCTGATTTATCACTTAGACAATTAGAGGTACAAAGACAAGTGAAGGAATGGATTGAAGTCGTTCGACTCAAAGGATTTGAAAAGTCTTATCCAAAAGAGATATCCGGTGGTATGTCACAACGAGTTGCCATTGCAAGAGCACTATTACGAAATCCCAATGTATTACTACTAGATGAACCATTTGGTGCGCTAGATGCATTCACGAGAACGCATCTACAAGATGTGTTACTAAATATTTGGAAGCAAAAGAAGACAACAATGATTTTAGTTACGCATGACATAGATGAAGCAATTTATCTTTCCAATCGGGTTGTCATTATGAGTCATAGACCTGGAACAATAAAGAAAGTGATCTCTAATCCATTACCATATCCACGGAGTAAGACTTCTTCATTATTCCAACAATTTCGAACGAAAGTTTTAAAAGAGTTTGAATATGGAGAACTTACGACTAAAAGTGTGTAAGGAGGGAAGGCTGGTGCAGAATAAAAAGAATATATTGATTTATTTCACTTTAGGAATACTCCTTTTATTGACGGGGTGTCAAAGCAAGGCAGTAAGTGAAAAAAATGAGAAGGGAGATCTAACAATTCAAATTGGCATACAGCAAGGGTTAAGTCCACTATTACTCGCACAGAAAAAGGGATGGTTTGAAGAAGAGTTTGAAAAAGTTGGTGTAAAAGTAAAGTGGACGGAATTTCAAAGTGGTCCTCCTTATTTTGAAGCGATTGCCTCAAATCGTTTAGACTTTGGGGAAGTTGGAAACTCACCGGTTATCTCCGCACAAGCTGCGAATATTGAATTCACAGAAATTGCAAATACGAGCTATGCAAGAAAAGGTACAGGGATTCTTGTGAAAAAAGATAGCAAAATTACAAGTATAAAAGATTTAAAAGGGAAAAAAGTTGCCGTCGCAAAAGGAAGTAGCGCATTTAATTTATTATACCGTGCGTTAGAGAAAGCAGGATTAGATGCAAAAGATGTCGGTGTTATTCAGCTACAACCTGATGAAGCACAGCCAGCTTTTGAATCAGGATCGGTAGATGCATGGGCAATCTGGGATCCATTTATATCATTACATACATTAAAAAAAGGGGCAAAGGTGATTGTAGATGGTGATACATTAAACATCCCATCACCAGAATTTATTGTTGCAAGAACAAAGTTTGCGAAAGAACACCCAGAACTCGTTGTGACGTTTCTGAAAGTATATGAAAAAGCGCGAGTGTGGCAGGAATCTCATTTTGAAGAGGCAGTCAATATTTATGCTTCCGCAAAGAAAAGTGATCCTGAAATTGTAAAAGAAGTATTTCATCACGACAAACCTATTTTAGTACCAATTACGAAAGACATTATAAAAGAACAGCAAAAGACGGCTGATTTTCAATATAAACTGCATTCTATTAAAAAGAAAATTAAGCCTGCCGAAGTTGTAGATAATACGTATATTGAAAAAGCATTGAAATCGGAGTAAAGGGGTGTTAGAAAATGGAAGGCGCGAAAACGATAGTTGAGACAGCAGAAGTAAAACTAGCTCAAAAGCAAGAAATGGCTCATTCTCGTAAAAAGAATGTTTCTCTCTTGATACGAGCAATTATTATACCGACTATCGTATTGCTGATTTGGCAATTCGCAGGATTTTTGGAGCTTGTTTCTAAAACAGTTTTACCGACACCGTGGGATATTTTTCTAGCTTTTCAGAGCCTTGTTCAGACGGGGGAATTGTTTAATCATTTAAGTATTAGTGTGTTTCGAGCAGCTGTTGGCTTTTTCGTTGGCGGTAGTCTAGGGGTTGTTTTAGGAACAATTGTTGGTTTTTCAACAAGAAGCGAGCAATATTTAGATCCTTCGATACAAATGCTCAGAACTGTACCACATTTAGCTGTGGCACCATTATTTGTTTTATGGTTTGGGTTTGGCGAAACATCAAAAGTATTACTGATTGCCGATGGGGCTTTTTTTCCTTTATATGTGAATACGTTTTTAGGAATTCGTGGTGTAGACTCCAAGTTATTTGATGTTGCTAGAGTATTAGAATTTAGTAAAAGGAAGTTAATTACAAAGCTCATTATACCGGCTGCCTTACCAAATTTATTATTAGGTGCCAGATTATCTCTAGGTGTTGCATGGGTGAGCTTAGTGGTAGCGGAACTTATGGGCTCAACGGAAGGAATTGGCTATATGATTATGGATGCGAGACAATTTTCTAATACAGATATTGTTTTTGTAGGAATTATTATTTTTGCATTTGTAGGGAAATTTTCAGATTCACTCGTTCGTTTATTGGAAGTGAGATGTTTGAAATGGAGGGATAATTATAAAGGAGAGTCTGGAGTTTAAAGAGTCGAATCGGAAATGAATTAGAGTATATATAGTGAGATTTTTATAAGTCGCAAGTTAAAGGAGAACGTAAAACGAAAAAGGGGTGTATGAAGAAATGGAAATATTATGGTTTATTCCAGCTTATGGTGATGGCAGGTATTTAGGTACGACAAAAAGAGGGAGAGCTGCTGAATACGGATATTATAAGCAAGTTGCACAAGCAGCTGATTATTTAGGATATAGCGGTGTATTACTTCCTACGGGACAAGGATGTGAAGACCCTTGGGTGTTAGCTTCAGCACTTGCTGCTGAAACGGAAAAATTACGTTTTTTAGTTGCGGTAAGGCCAGGGATTATGTCACCAACAGTTGCAGCGAGAATGGCGTCAACATTTGATCGGATTTCAGATGGACGTCTTCTTATTAATGTTGTAGCGGGAGGAGATCCAGTTGAACTACAGGGAGATGGCCTATTTTTAGATCATGATGCAAGGTATGATGCTACAGATGAGTTTTTAAAGGTTTGGAAATCAGTTTTGCAAGGGGAACAAGTCTCTTTAGAAGGAGAATATATTCAAGTAAAAGATAGTAAAGTTGTGTTTCCACCTGTTCAATCTCCGCATCCGCCGATTTACTTTGGTGGATCATCAGATGCTGGAAAAGCTGTAGCAGGAGAACATTGTGATGTATATTTAACATGGGGAGAACAGCCAGCGCAGGTAGAACAAAAAATAAAAGAAGTAAAAAAATTGGCGGAAGCAAAAGGGCGTACAGTTCGCTTCGGTATCCGGTTACATGTCATCGTAAGAGAGACAGAAGAAGAAGCTTGGAAAGATGCGGAACGATGTATTCAATATGTAGACGATGCTACAATTGAACTCGCTCAAAAAACATTTGCACGTTATGATTCAGTTGGACAAAAGCGTATGACACGTTTAAATAAAGGAACGAGAGAGGCCTTGGAGATTAGCCCGAATTTATGGACTGGTATTGGATTAATACGGGGAGGCGCTGGAACAGCTCTTGTTGGGGATCCACATACAGTGGCAAAGAGAATAAAAGAATATGAAGAACTAGGTATAGATACATTTATTTTATCTGGTTACCCACATTTAGAAGAAGCCTATCAAGTAGCTGAACTGCTATTTCCGCTTTTACCGGTATCCCAAAATGAGAAAGATAAAATTGTTGGAGAAATGATTGCGGATGCCTATGCATTAGAAAAGAAATAATTGAGTAATAAAAACAAACCGGCAAGCTGCTATCTTGCCGGTTTTCATCGTAAAAGACGAAAAAATATGATAAAATAAAAAGGTAACTTATGGTATGGTTGGGTGTTCAATTATCACTTCTCCACATAGAAGGGGGGTGATAATTTGTGAGCGAGATTACGTTACTACTGCAAGGTGGATTATTTCTCGTTGCATTGCTGACGTTCGTTGTCGTTTTAATTGACAAGCTCAAAAAATAACAACCCATCTATGCCAATAGAATATGGGTTGTTATATTCATAAGAAACAAATAGGATAAATGAACAATCCAATCTGTCAAGTTACGTTGACTAGTGTGTAGCCGCACACTAGTCTTTTTTATTTATATACAATTTTTATTGTTTTATGTGATTGTATTGTTCTTTTCATACTCATTATACCATAGTGCCTTTTTATCAAGAAAGGAGAGCGTATGTTCTAGTTTTGAATACTTATGATGAAATATGTGTAGATGGTCTTTTTTCCATAAATAAATGATTCATGTATTCTTTTAAACTTTCTATGTAGAATGATTGGTTTTGAACATCATTCACACCAATCATTGGAGAAGGGAGATGATACGCTTTTTGAGAAAGATGAACAACAACATCAAAAATATTAAATAGACGGACGAAGCAGAATAAACCGTCTGTATCACTTAATAAAATAAAGTAGTGATTGTCACTTTTTGTATTTAATGTATTCCATAACGAACTTTTACTTAAGTCGCGAACAATACTTTTTTCCTTTAATTCAAAGAAGTCCGCGTTGGATAGAATGGCGGAAATTTCAATTGCATCCGGGTCATAAAAATAGCCATCTATTGTTTGAACAGCGAAAGTGTAAGCCATTTTTAAAATGCTCATTTTATATTTTCGATTATCCAAAAGTAATTCACGTTGAATGGAGCTGGCCACTTTTGTAACGCGTTCTTCTTTCCAAATTTCATTATGTAGTGAAATATCGTGTTTTTTACATAGTTTCATAATAAGTGAGTTAGAATAATGAATTTCATCTTTTGTCTCGGTAACGTCTGTTTCCGCCGCAGCTAATTCTTGTCCATATTCTTTTATGTAAAGAGGAGAGTCAAGTTGTTGTTTCATTTGTTCAATTTTATATTGGCTAAGTTTATGTCTAATTAATGGGCGATCAACATGTATTGTAAGATGTTCATGGCAGGAATCACAAACTGAATTTGTGAAATAATATCCACATAATATCTCTGGAATGACGTGTTGTTCACTAAGTTCTTTCGTTTCTTTTCGGCAAATGATACATTGCGCCATATTTATCACCTTTATCTACAAATTTGTATGTAATCTAATTTCATTGTAGTGTATTTGATGGTATTTTGGAATATTGTAATTAAAAATATTATGTGAAATTCACACTTAGTTTGGTACAATAAGGAGAGGTGCTAGTTTAAAGGAGGCCATTTTTTTGAAATCGAAAGTGCACTTTTGGACATTGGAAGTGCTGATGGTTGTAGGAATTATATTTATTTGCACAAAAATATCGTTTTTATTTCAACCAATTGGCATATTTATTTCAACTTTATTTTTCCCAATCTTAATTGCTTTGTTTCTATATTTTATATTCAATCCTGTGTTAGTATTTTTAGAGAATCAAAAAGTTCCTAGAAATTTAGCAGTTTTACTGTTGTATGTTTTTATTATTACATTAACTGCAGTGGCAATTGGTGTAGTTGTTCCGACAGTTTCACAACAGCTAATGGAATTAGTGAAAAACTTACCAAATTACATTAAGGAGGGAAAAATATACATACAAGAACTATCTCATCATAGGCTATTTGAATGGCTGACTACACAAGATTACATTTCTATTGAAACAATTGAAAAAAATGCAGTGGAATATTTGAAAGATATACCAAATACGATTACGTCGAGTGCAACGGCTTTATTTGGTATCATTACAAATGTCGCGTTAGTTATATTTACTGTACCATTTATCCTGTTTTACATGTTCAAAGATGGACATGCTTTTCCTAGAAAGGCTGTTAGCTTTTTGCCAGAATCGTACCGTGAAGAAGGACTGCGTATTATAAAAGAAACAAATGAAACTTTATCTGCATATATACAAGGACAAGCACTTGTTTGTTTATTTGTAGGAGCATTTACATTTATCGGATATTTCATTATTGGATTGCCGTATGCATTCATTTTAGGAATCATAGCGGCATTCACAAACATTATTCCAAACTTAGGTCCATTTATTGGAGCTGCACCCGCTGTTATTGTTGGATTATTTGTATCGCCAATGCAAGCTGTCTGGGTAATCTTAGTTGTAACGATTGTTCAACAATTTGAAAGTAACATTATTTCACCGCGTATTATGAGTTCGAAGTTGAACATTCATCCTTTGACAGTTATCGTATTAATCTTAGGAGTAGGGAACTTTGCTGGAATTATTGGAATGATTTTAGCTGTGCCAGCTTATGCGGTTACAAAAACAGTTGTTTCTAATTTAGTAAGATTATTTAAGACGAAACGGAGTAGCCGAAAATAGAATAAAGTAAGGGTGATACACCTATAAGAAGGTGTATCTTTTTTTGATTAAAAACTATATTTATTATAAAATTTTTATATATTTAATCCCGACTCTTTAGGATAATAAGTTGGTAACTGCCTTCATTGGTGAAAAGGGGATTTTATTTTCTGGCTAAGTGGAATCCCTCTCTATAATCCAAATCATTTTTTCACAACGTACTATGAACATCTTAACTCTCTCCTTTCTTTATTAACTTATATGATTTTTTATAAGAATCTGCAATAGGTACTTCGGCGATTACGAATTTCCTCAACAATTTTTTTATATTGTTGTTCTTGCTTCACTTCTACTTCAGATAAAGGTCTCTTTTGAATTGAAATCGTTAAAAAGAATACTTTAAATTTCATACTTGAATTCCTCCATCCTAAAAGAATTTATAAGCGACTACAGTAAAGGCTTTGGCGTATTTTTATGTCATTGACTGCCTTATGAATTTGTTGTTCATGCAACAATTCAGATTTTGAGAGCTTATTTTTTTGTATAATAATGGTCAAAAAGAATATTTTAAATTTCATTAGAGATTGCTCCTTTTCAATTTAATACATTTGAGTATAGTACAAACTTCTACGGTCGATTATTTCCTCCATCGTTTGTTTTAACTGCTGTTTTCGCAAAATCTCTTCTTCAGACAATGTTCTTTTCTGAAGGGTAATTGTAAAAAAGAAGATATGAAAGGTCATAGGTGAATGAATTCCTCCTTTCGAAAAGGAATTATAGATGATCACAATAAAGTGTTTGACGCTCTTTCATTTCATTCATAGCATTTTCAATCTGCTCATGATGAGCTAAATCAGCTTCAGAAGTCGTAGTTCTTTGAATCGTAATACTTAAAAACAATACGCGAAAAGTCATCAAATGTTGCTCCTTTCTTTAAAAAATAATGTAAGAGACTAAAAAATCGCACAAAAAAGCCACAGGAAGATATAGTACTCCTATGGCTGAGCGTGAAAAAGCCACAGGAAAGTATACGACCTCCTGTGGCGAATGTATGAGTTAAAAATAAAAGGCGATTTTTAATTCTCCATTAGGTTGGCCGAATAATTATGAAATTGGAAAACAGATGCAACAACATGTAATTGTAATCTTGACATTTCATTCGACCTCCTTTTAGAATATTTTTCCTACGCTAATAAGTATATACAATAAATGGATAAAAGTAAACAGAAAAAGTGAAAATTTTTAATTTTGATAAAAATGTATATATTTTGCGGTGGGGGATTCTAGAATACGATTTATATAGAAAAGGCATGGAAGAACTAACGCGTAAGGGCGAATTTCGAGAGGATTACATGCTATATATGGAATATATGCTGTTTTTTATCTGGATTTCTTATCTTGTAATAGTTTTATAAAAGGGAGAAAGAAACAAGTCGGTTAAGATTTCTTGCATTAGGACCAAGTAACAAATGTAGAAAGTGTTCATGAACAATAAAATTGTTTAAAAATAAGAACATAAAAGGGTTTAAGTTATATTTTTCTATATTATGTATAATAGGCGTATAGAATATTCGATTATCGCACGTTTCACAAACATGCAGTATGGAGGAGAAAATGAAAATAATAGAGCTACCCATTGAATTTGAATTTAATAGGCAAAAAAATTACATTTATCCTAGCTTAATTATATTGAATAATGAACTAACTTTGGTCGATACAGGGTATACAAATTCCCTGTCTTTAATTGAAAACGAAATTTTAAAAAATGGATACGAAGTGAAGAATTTAAAGAATATAATCATTACTCACTATGATGATGATCATATAGGCTCCCTTTATGATTTCAAGGAAAAATATCCTTGGATTAACATTATAGCTAGTGAAAGGGAATCAAAATACATTAGTGGTGAAATAAAGTCAGAGAGATTAGTTCAAGCTGAGGAAATGCTTGAACATATGACAATTAAAGAAATCGAATTTGGTAAATGGTTTGTACAACAATTAAAGAATTTGAAGCATGTTTCAATTGATGAAAAGGTACATGATGGCGATATGATTCTAGATAACAAATGTAGAGTAGTAGCAACGCCGGGGCATACTTCAGGGCATATTTCATTGTATTTTCCAAGTTTAAAAAGTGTAATTACAGGTGATGCAGCTGTTAATGAGGATGATGAATTAATCATTGCCAATCCACAATTCTGTTTAAACATTGAGAAAGCGCAACAGTCTTTGAGAAAGATTAAAAATCTTAAAGCTGAAACTTACTATTGTTATCATGGGGGGAAAGTCACTTTATAATTTAGGGCTAAACGTAGATATCAACTTGCGCCTATACTGTCTAACTGAACCTTTCGTTATTTTCACTTCTACAGTACCTTATAACTAGCGATCTGGGTGTAACAACCTGCGTGAAATTCACCTATGAAATATGCTCTTCTAATCATTTTTGGATAATGGATTAACGTTTTGTTTTGTATTAGATATACATTTCACAACATCTAGAAAAATCAATTAAAAGACAGCTTTGATTTTTGATAGAAGTCTTCGCATCATTTTAGTGATTTATATACAGTCTCAAGAATCCAACATACTGAAACTACTCTTATAAGGGAGGGGGAGTATGTAAGTTTTTTGTGCGAACTCGAGGTTCTAGAGCTGTTCCGACCTAGTCTATTATAAAAAATAGTAGCACAAGCGATGATTGTGCTACTAATCTTAGTATATTTGTATTGATTTTTCGTATATATGTGTTACAATGGAAAAACGCTCATTGCTTATTTTTAAAAAAACTCAATATATATCCAATATAATTATATCAAAAATGGCGAGTGATTGTCAAACTTTTTGTTGAAATTTATATTGTACAAGATGATGAGCAGAAGAATGGCTGATAAGGAGTGGCGATATGGAGAAAACAAAGCAAGAATGGAAGCAGGAGCAGCAGCGCGTGGATGAGGTAGTAAGCAAAGTTAGAACGCGTATAGATTCGTTAGAGCAGTATGTAAGTACAGTAACAAAAGATGTTGTTCAAATACGCAAACATTTTTGGAATGATGTAACAGTGAATGTTGATAATATAGAAGAAGCTGTAGAAACAGCGGCGAGTATAAAGCAACAAGCGGAGTTATTATCAGAACGAGAGCAAAGCCATCGTCATATATCGAGTCAACTAAAAGGATTACAACGATTACAGCAGTCGCCATATTTTGGACGGATTGATTTTATAGAAGATGGTGAAGACAAGAAAGAGTCTATATATTTAGGGATTCACTCATTTTATGATGAAAGTACAGAACAGTTCCTTGTTTATGATTGGCGGGCACCTATTTCTAGTTTGTATTATGATTATTCGTTAGGAAGAGCGAAGTATAGCGCACCTCATGAAACGATTTCTGGAGAGATGACTTTAAAACGTCAATATGTTATCCGTGGTGGTAAAATTCAGAATATGTTTGATACAGCAGTTACTATTGGGGATACGATGCTGCAAGAAGTACTTGGGAATCATGCGAATACACAAATGAAAAGTATTGTATCGACTATACAAAAGGAACAAAATCAAATCATTCGAAATGAAACAAGTCGCTTACTTATTGTGCAAGGTGCAGCTGGAAGTGGAAAAACATCAGCAGCATTACAGCGCATCGCATATTTGCTATATCGTTATCGGGATACATTACATGCGAATCAGATTGTTCTTTTTTCTCCAAATGCAATGTTCAATAGTTATATTTCTACTGTTTTGCCAGAGCTTGGGGAAGAGAATGTGAAACAAACGACGTTTCAAAAGTATTTAGAGGATCATATCGAAAGAGAGTTTGAAGTAGAAGATCCATTTACGCAAATGGAGTATGTATTAACAAAAATAGAAGATGACAATTACAAGGTTCGGTTAGAAGGGATAAAGTATAAAGCTAGTTTACAATTTATTACTGCAATGGATCGGTATATCACATTTTTAAAACAAGAAGGCATGCAATTTAAAGATATTCAGTTTAAAGGGAAAGTTATTATTTCGAAAGAGCAAATAAAAGAGAAGTTTTATGAATTTGACTCGGCAATACGTATTCCGAATCGAATCAAACTGATCTCCGAGTGGTTATTAAAAGAACTAAGGAAAAAAGAAAAAGTAGAAAGAAAAAAGCTGTGGGTAGAGGAAGAAATACAGTTATTAGACAAAGAAACATATTTAAAAGTTCATCAACAACTGCAGAAGGAAAAGGCATATTCTGGCGGTACATTTAATGAATTTGAAAGAGAACAAAGTATGTTAGCGGATATGGTTGTGAAAGAACATTTTATACCGCTTCGAAGACGGGTAAAGAAATTACAATTTATTCATACGAAAGCGTTATACACACAACTATTTCAAGACCCTAACTATATAACTCAATTTTTAGATCGCGAAGAACTACCAGAGAACTGGTGGGCAATATGCAAACAAACAGTGGAGAAAGTGAAGCATTTTTATATGCCGTATGAAGATGCAACGCCGTACTTATACATGAAAGATCAAATACAAGAATTGCAAAGAAATACAGCTGTAAAACATATATTTATTGATGAAGCGCAGGATTATTCGACATTCCAATATGCATTTTTAAAACGTATATTTCCACATACAAAAATGACAATACTTGGTGATTTTAATCAAACTATTTATGAACAAGCGACAAATCATTTATTTTCACAATTAAATGATTTATATGGTGAAGAGCGCAGTGAAAAAATTGTGTTGAAACGCAGCTATCGATCTACAAAACAAATTATTGAATTTACCAAACAGTTTATTCCGCATAGCGAAGAAATTGAACCATTTGAACGAGATGGGCGCAAGCCGGTAATGATTGAAGTGAAAGAATGGGAGAAATATGATAAGCAAATTGCAGAGGGAATAGATGATTTAAAGAAGAGAGGGCACCGAACAATTGCGGTTATTTGTAAAACAGAAGAAGAAAGTAAAGTAGTCTATAATCGCTTTCAGCAACTTCAAAACGTTCATCTTATAAAGAAGGAAACGAGTTCGTTTGATAGTGGTATTCTAGTGATTCCATCCTATTTATCAAAAGGGATAGAATTCGATGCAGTTATCATTTATGATGCATCACAGTATAAACGAGAAAAGGAACGAAATTTATTTTACACGGTGTGTACACGTGCGATGCATGAATTAATGATTTACAATAAAGGAGAAATCAATCCGTTTTTACAATCTGTTTCACAAAAGAAATATGAGCTTGAAAGTTAAAAAAGCTGGCATAAGTCAGCTTTTTTTCGTTTGTACGCTAAGCAAAGCACCAATTGCACCGCTATAACCGTGATCTTGTAAGAAAATGGGTCGTTTATTTTGATACTTTGTGTAATGTTCAATAATGTTTTGTAGCTGTGTATTGTTAGATAAGGTAGAGCCGATATAAACGATATCATTTATGTTTTTTGCCTCAGCAAATTGAAGACTTAATGCGGTAACGACTTCGCCAACAAGACCTTGCAGGGTGGCAAGTAAATCTGAATGCGTATAGTTTAAATCTGTCATTGCTGCTTTCCCGAAATTACTAGCTGTTAAATGGTAATCAATAGGTGAGAGTGCGCCGCTATAAATATCTCCAACTGTTATATCAAGGGTATTTCTGTTCCCTTGTTTTGCATGATGGAGCACTTGATCAAAACTTTCTATATTTGTTAATAATTTTGCTAGTCCCATGATTGTGCCACCGCCAACGCCAGTTCCTCCTGCGCGAACATATTGTTTATCATGGATGTAGTGAATTGAAGTACCTGTGCCGATATTTGTTAAAACAAAATTGTTTAGGGAGAGAGTTTCTTTTTTAAAAAGAAACTGCACACCTTGGAGGGTAGCTTCAAATTCATTTGCATATATCGTTTCGTATTGATTCGCAAGTAATGTTTGTAATTGTTCACCTTTTCCACCTGTTATACATAACTTCGTAATTGTTTCGTTTTGATGAAGCCACTTTTTCATGTTTTCTTGCTCATAAGAATAAAATTTCTTAAAAGATATTGTCTTATTGCTTTCAAAGTAAGCAATTTTTGTTAATGTTCCTCCAGCATCAATACCGACAACACTTTCCATTTTTTTAACCCCTTCTTATGTATTTCAAATTATTATTGTTTCGCTTTGTAGATTAATAGTTTTTCAGTTGTAACAATCAATTGATCGTTTACAGTTGCTGTCCGAGCATAAAGCCTCGGCGATTTCGTATTACTTCATAATGTAATATAACCGTATCACTAAGGAATGCTTTTCCGTGAAACTGTACACCGTCTAATGATGAAAGAAAACCCAATCCATCAGAGTCACTTGTATCGATATTTGTAACCTTTTACAGATTGTCCTTCTTTTATATCTACAATATGATCAATCATTAAGAATGGATAGCGGTGGGGAAGCGTACCTTTCATAGTTAAACCTCCATGTAAAAGGGTCTCTCCTGCTATGAGAAAGCAGAAGAGTTGATATTAATTTTTAACAAGTGCATTTTCTTTTTTGGAAGAGAAAATCCCGCTATTTTTAATATTTTCAACGACTTGTTGTAGAACCTCTTGATCTTGGACGAGTGCGATGCGGACAAAGCCTTCACCATGTGGTCCAAAAGCATGACCAGGGGTTACAACAACATTTGCACGGTCCATTAACGCATATGCGAATTGTAAGGAGGTCCAGCCATCTGGTATTTCTGCCCATACAAACATGCTGCCAGCAGGTTTCTCAACGTTCCAGCCAAAAGAAGCAAAACCGTCAATTAAAGTATTGCGGCGCTCTTGATAGATAATCCGGTTTTTCGAACAAAATTCCGCTCCTTGGCGCAAAGCAACCGCGGCAGCTTTTTGAATGGGTAAGAAAACACCGTAATCTGTATTGGATTTAAATTGAGTAAGGGCTCTCACAATTTCTTCATTGCCAATCATATATCCGATGCGACTTCCTGCTAAACTATAACTTTTGGATAGGGAATTGATTTCTACCCCTACTTCTTTAGCACCAGGAACAGATAAAAAACTAATTGGTTTTTGATTATCGTAATAAAATTCAGCGTAAGCAAAATCATGAACAACAATGATATGATGTTTTTTAGAAAATGCGATTACTTCTTTAAAGAAGTCTTCGTGTGCCATTGCTGGAACTGGATTTCCTGGGAAGTTTAATATCATCATTTTTGCCTTTTTAGCAATTTCTTCGGGAATCTCTTGTAGATTAGGTAAAAAGTCGTTTTCTTTCTTTAACGGCATGAAATATGGAGTAGCACCAGCCATTTGTATTCCTGTCTCATAAGCTGTATATCCAGGGTCAGGAACTAAAATAAGATCTCCAGGATTTGCAAAGACCATAGGTAAGTGCACTAAACCATCTTGAGATCCCATTAATAACAACACTTCACGATCAGGATTTAATGTGACATTGTGACTTGCATGATAATATTCCGTTACCGCTTGATGAAAGTCTTCAACTCCTGTCAAAGTATAACCGTAATTTTCTTTTTCATTTGCTGCATGTACCATAGCTTCTCTGACGAAATCGGCAGGGGGCATATCTGGATTTCCAATGCTTAAATCAATCATTTTATGACCTGCTGCGATCTTTTCTTTTTTATAAGCTGCTAATTCGCTAAATATGGAAGATTGAAATGCTTTCATTCTTGTTGCTAACGTATATGTCATTAAAACCCCTCCTAAAACTGTGTTCTCGTTTTAAAATTCCTACTATTTTATTATTCTGAAAACACGTGAATCTATTTTATCATTTTTTGAGGAAGATGAAAATGTTAGCATGAATAAATATATATAAAAGAAGATATTTTACGTATTTGCATATTGTTTTTTCTCTAACTTGGGAGGATTTGATATATTGCTTGCTAGAAGCGTTTATAATGGTTTTTTCACTTAGCGAGAGAAGAAGCGACAATGCCAAATGTAAAGAGAGCGAATGATACAAGTGCGATGTTTAATTTTGAGCAGCAGAGTCTATATTTTTTATTTCATAGTATAAATTCCATTCTTTATATAGAGAAAATGATATTTTATCTAGTATAAAAAGAGTTGTTGGTAATTGGAAAATAAATGGGGATGAACTTAAACTGAGGATAGGGGGGATGGAGTATGATCAAGCAGTTTTTTCAAAAAATATTTAAGCAGTTTCTACAAGAAAAGGAAGAGGAAATGGTAGTGAGATTATGTTTTTGGATTGTGTTTTATTACATGTTTACACCTAAATTTATAATGAATGCCGGCGGATCTTTGGTTAAGGTTAATCAATCACATGAAGGGTATACATATGAGAAAGTAGAAGACTTCTTAAGAGAGTATAACGGAGAAATAAAAGATGCATTTTGTATCAGAACTGATATGTACTATGTTACATTTGAGGAGAAAATTAAAGAGAAATGTCACGAATTGCTTTATGCTTATTATTTTCCTCGTTTCATTTATCGTCGTTCTTTATTATGTACAGAATTATTAAAAGAGATAGGGGTAAGTAAGGATATAGAATTTGCATCCTATAGAACGCTAATTTTAGAGCATTTTACAGAAATAAAACAGATTATTCATTTGTATGAAGAAACGGTATTAACGAAGTTATTTCAATTTTCATTCCCGTTAGTTGTTCAATCCTATTGTGAACCTATGAGCATGTATGTGCAAAAAGAAGAAAATATACTTTTCGTGCATTAAGTAAAGAAAAAGAACCCACCAAAAGGTAAGGCTCTTAACAGAGTAAATGCTACATGACTTCATTTAATCTTGTTTCATTTACAGCTTCAAAGGTATTAGAAGTATTTTGGATTGCGCTAGTTGCATCTTGTTCTTTTTCTTTGTGAGATTTTTTGAGGATTTTCAAAATAATCCACATCGGAACACCTTTCTCTTTTAACGTGCTCCATAAGTCTAATTCTGTAAACTTATGTTTAGCTTGTTGTGTTGTTTTTTCGAACAATCGAATATCAAATTTAACCCCGTCATCTTGCTTATTTTCTTTTTCTGAAATAGCGACATGCTGTTTCTCGTTTTGTGCAACATACAAAGGAGTAACCTTTGTATGTTGCGACATAGCATTTACATTCCATTCTATTTGCATTTTTGCACCTCCTTTAATAATTATACATTCGTATAAATAGATTTTGAATAAAAAATAAAACAAATTTCCTAATGATGAAGAGTGCGAAAGAAAAACTTATCATTCATAAATGATAGAAAGAAGATGAATCATGTTGAAAAGTATGTAACGAGTCAAATCTATGAAAAAGGAAGGTTACCATATATCATACAGCACGTGCAATCTCGTCAAAATATTCGTTTACTTGATATTACAATAGGTGGCGGACATGTTGCTAATGCACTAGCACTGGATTTAATAGGAAAGGTATAAAAGTTTATTACGAAATAGAGCTTTTTGTATATTAAAAAATGCTACATGAAAGAGAAACTTCTTGCGCTCCTTAGTAAGTACGTTATACTTATGAAAGTAAAAAAGAAAGCTAGGAGTAGTTATAACAATGATTCGTGTAAGAGTGGAAGGAAATGAACAAGAAATTGTTGAATTTTTGGAGAGAATGCCTGAAATTCCTGGATTTGAAAAAACGCATATAAGAGAACCACGTAAAGGAAATAATCCAAAATACAATACAAGTAAAAGTGTATTAGCATATTTATCTTATAAAAAGAAGGAAGTCACTAATAAATGAGGCCACTGAAAAAGTGGTTACTTTGAGAAAATAACACGCATTTTATCAATATGTTGAAATTAAAAAGGATCCCATAACCTTTATATAGTAGGTGGTGGGATCCTCTTTCTTATGAAGTGGAGTTTTTCAGTGCCCTCCTAATAAATAGGTGACTTTTTTGCTTCTCATGGTTTCACCGCCTTGTCTTTTTTGCATAATAATGGTATTAGAATGTGCAGAAGAGGGGTGAGGATAGTGAATAAGAAAATCATCTTTTTTGGAGACTTTGGTATTGATGATGCAGTATCGTTAATCTATGCAGATAAGACGTGTCGTCTTGATATCATTGGAATTGTTGCTGATTACGGAAATGTTTCAAGGGAAATTGTGACTGAAAATGTTTATTTTTTAGAGAGATACTATGCTACAAAGATAAAAATTATAAAAGGAGCCAGTAGGCCAATGACGGCAGAAGATCCTTTGTTCTTTCCAGAAATTCATGGCGAACACGGTTTGGGATCAATTATTCCTCCAAAAACAAGAGGGATGAAAAGAGAAAACTTTTATGAGATTATCAAGTTAATCGAACCGTGTCCAGAAGATATTATCATTGTAGCAACAGGACGTTTAACAGCTCTCGCAACATTATTTCTGTTGTATCCTGAAGTAATGAGTTGCGTGCATGCGTATTATATTATGGGTGGTGCGTTTTTATGCCCCGGTAATGTTACACCTGTATCAGAAGCGAATTTTTATAGTGATCCCATCGCAACAAACATTGTGATGAAGTACGCGAAAAACGTAAGTATTTACCCATTAAATGTGACGCAGCGGGCCATTATTACTCCTGAAATGGTAAATTTTATTGACGATAAGGGAACAGGACAAGCAAAGCTGATTAAACCAATGATTGATTTTTACTATGAAAATTATTATAAAAAGCAATACCCTGGAATCGGTGGTAGTCCAATTCATGATTTACTTCCATTTATTGCATTGCGAAAAGATACTATTTTTGAATACAAAAAGTCTGCTGTCTGGATTAGTACAACAAATGATGAGACGCGTGGACAAAGTGTAGCAGACTTTAGAAGGACAGCGGAGCAAACGAGATTTGATAATCGACCAGTTCAGAGGATTGCGGTGAACTTTCGTTATCAAGCATTTAAAAGAGAATTTATGAGTACAATGTTAAAACCAGATTGTTCTTGACTAGCGTTACTCCCAAATCATATATGGTCATTTTATTTTCAACGTTCGTATATAATGAACTTCTTTAGTACCTAGCGAACGAGCATATCCTATAACCTTCATGTAACTAAATCGATCACTTTAAATCATTTTGAGCTCTGCATCTAATAAGGATATAACAAAATAAAGGGAGCGTTCACGATATGACTGAGAAAAAGAAGTTCTCCTTGTGCGAGTAGAAATGGATTTATTTTAAAAAGAAGGAAAAGTTTTTAATTCCCCTTACGCCTCGAATATATAAACAATTGTAAGGTAGCTCTACAACATGCCGCATTATTTTTTTATAGCTTACTGCTTCCGTCTATTTTATATTCAGTATCCGCTTTATCTTTTTAGGCGAGAAGACACCCACCTCAAGGAACGTGCAGGGCATAGCCCAATGAGTAGGTGGGTGATGAATCGCCTTCGGATAGGGTGTGGCTTATGCCACGTTAACGATCCGACACACTTAAACCTTTACGAATAAGCTCGTAAACCGCACCTGCAAAACTCGTGATGTAATTT
>NZ_JAKUDY010000025.1:0-17595 GCF_022662635.1 Bacillus cereus group sp. BfR-BA-01522
CCGTAGGGACTACGGGGATAGCCTAATCAATAACTAACCGTTAGGTTGGTGTTCTTAGGAATCTCCCACTTCAAACAGCTCGTAAGAGTGTTAAGTGGGGGTAGTTCAATAAATCTTCCTTAAAGTAAAAAAACAAAAGTGCATTTTTGTATTTGTAAAAATCTTTTCTAGATTATTATAAAATGATTACATGTGATGGAATGATATAGTCGTCGTATTGATTTGTTATATAGCAGTATAACTTAAGAAAAAAGTAGCATAACTAATAGTAAGCAATGATTAGTGTTACTTTTATTTTATAAAAGAAGGAGGAAATGATATGGCATTTATATGGTCTTTAATTGTCGGCGGTATTTTAGGATGGCTTGCAAGTTTGATTACAGGAAAAGATGTACCTGGCGGAGTCATTGGCAATATCGTTGCAGGTATTATCGGTTCATGGGTTGGAACGGCGCTTCTTGGTAGATTTGGTCCTGTTATCGGAGGCTTTGCGATTATTCCAGCCTTAATAGGAGCGATTATTTTAATTTTCATCGTCAGCTTTTTACTAAGGGCAATGAAAAAATAAAAAATTAGGGCTGTTTACAGATTGTAAGCAGTCCTTTTTGTATTCTTGTCTTTAATCTGTTATGCTACTGTTATACCATCAGGAGGTGTTAGCATTGAAATCATTTACAGTAAACTTTCATCAGGAAGACAATGTAAAAGCAACAACAGTACATAAGTTAAATGAAGAAGACTTTAATAAAGCAACCGAAAATGGAACACGTCATTTATTTGATTTAGATACAAACGTTGGTTTTTTTGTATTTTTTGATGCCGAAGATGCAGAAGGAAACGAGCATTATTTAATGTTGCAATATGAAGGTGATCAGGAAGAGCCAAGCGCTTGCTTTGAATTTGATTTAAAATTATTCTATCAATTTTTAGCACTATATTTAAATGACCTTGAATTCCAAGGAGAAACAGAGGAAGAAGAGGAAGAATATGGCCCAATTCATCATTTAGCACATTTATTGTACCATATTGTTGAAGATGGTAAAGATATTGAAGCATAAATACATATCGGACTGCCCTTTTTGGGGCAGTTTTTTAGTTTTCCTATAAATTAGAAACGGTTAGGAAGTTTCACTATATAGAAAGGGATAGTCTCACGAAATAGAGAAGGTGTATAAAGGACATTTCGTGTAAATGATGAGGGAGACGATAAACAGTGATAGTGAATAATACAATTCCGACCTTTCTAAACCTATATAAAACGGAAGGAATCACGGTGGATGATTTAAAGTGATACTATGCTGCACATGAGGCAGTGTTTGAAGAATACTTTATGTATCATTGTCCGAAAATAGTAGAGAGACTTACAAAAGCAATTGAGAGATATTCAGAGAAGCTAAAAATATTGAAACGGTTTCTAACATATTACCGGACGTAATTCAAGATGTTATAAATCGCTATAGCTTGCGTTTTAATTTTGAACTACATTTGAATTTTCATTTGTTTGTGGGTGGCTTTAGTTCCAATGCATTTGTTAATAGAGAAATTATTGGTCAAGTGTTTTTGGCAGATGAAAAACTGTCGCCTAAGTTAGAGCACCTTCGTGTGATTGTAGCTCATGAAATTGGGCATATATATCATAATGTTTTATTAGACCGCAGTGGCATAGATTGGCATGATGTGAGTTGGACAGATGGAGCAGTTAGTTTGTATCGTGAAGGAGTTGCAACATATCTATCAAAATAAAGGAATCTGTTTATTATGCATATGATAATGAAGGTGAAGCATGGCTAGAGTGCTATACGAATAAGGAAGTACAAATAAAACAGATGTTTTTCGAGGATTATATGGCTGGATGGAATGATGTGAAAGAAAAAGAATGGTTTCGCTTATCGGGAGGACGTTACTTCGGCTATAATCGACTTGGTTATTTTTTAGGAACATCTTACATGGAAGATTTAGTAGCACACTTAGGTGAAGAGAAAGCGCTCAACTTTTGGTGCTCACATGATTTAAAAAGTAGTGTAATGAATTGGCTACAAGGATTAATGTAACGAAAGAGGAGGAGATATATGAAAAAGCTTCTTATACTCATGATCAGCTTCATATGTGTATGTATAATAACTGCTTGTAAGAGTGCGGATGAACAGAAGCCACCAACAGAAACATCTAAACAAACTACAAGTAATCAAGCGAATGAAAAGAAAAATGAAACTACAAAGCAATCAAGCGAATCGGAAAAGAAAGAAGTGGGTACGAAACAAGATACGTCAAGCACATCAACGAATTTTAAAACAGTAACCCAAATCAAAAATATATTAGAACAGGCCAAGCAAGGAAAAGTACCGAATGTATCAGTCGCGGCGCACACAGGAGATATTGAAGAAGTAGAAAAAGAATGGGGTAAAGCGGACAAAACTGAGCCAGCTGGTAAAGGAATGTATGCAACATATACGAAGAGGAATGTCGTCATTGGTTTTAATAAAGGATCTCAAATTTTTGATGTTCGCTCCAATCATCCAAACCTTCGTTCACTCACATTACAAGATATTGAAAATGCATTAGGAAAACCGACGACAGTTAAGACAAATGGAGATGACAAAATATATATTTATAAAGTAAACAAACAATTTGAATTAAAATTTGTGATTCCCAATTCCACTGGAAAAGTAGATCATATTTCTGTATTTTCCCCGGAGGATAGTATGAATAATATGTCGGGATAAATGAAGAAACAAGCAAGCTTTCTTAAAAGAGGCAGTGACAGGGTTCTTGCTAGGAACCGCAAAGTAACTTTTTAAAATCGCACAAAATAATAAGATTAGTTACCAAAAAACATAATTTTTTTAACTAATTTAATCTTTATTAAGGTACTTGGAATCAATGACATACGATATTACCAAAAATAATTGTCAAAATGATTCCCCTAAACCTTTTCAAAAAGTCACCCTACACTTTTTACAATTTTATTGAATTATACTTTGCGGTTTATGACAGTAATCCTGTCACTATCCAAAAAAGGGAAGTTTGCTTTTTTTATTCCCCCTTTTCGCGGGGATGGGCAAAAACACCCAAATTATAGTTCAATCTAGTAGCGTTACACAAGTATAAAGCGTACGTAATAATAGCGAATAAATAATGAAAGGGTTATCATTTTTTGGTAGAATATCCATATGAAATTTATTCTTAAGGAAAATTCCGAAAATAATCATAAGGCAGATTGTATGCAAAATATTAAAAATTCGATTGTTTGGCGGGATAAAATAAAGGAGGCAAAACATTAATAAACTAGCAAATTCTCATTTCTATCAAAAGGTGAGGCTCATTATAAAGACAGATTAGAAAAAACAATGGAATTGGCGGATAACTATACACTTGAAGAAATGATAAAAAAAGACGAGGAATTACAAAAAATATTAGAAGTTCTTGAATAATCTGGATACGGAAGTAGGGGATGGAAAAGAGATGGATGTGCATTATAGGTCAAAGCATTGGCAACAAATGAAAGATGGGATCAATGAGATTACAAAAGATGCAATCACGAACTTACGGCAAGCAGATGAACTTTTAGATGATATACAAGAGAGAATACAAGACTTAGATTCAGATAGATGTATTGATTTCTATCATAGAAAACAAGAAAAGAAAATAAATACATTACTTGAGGATTATACAACGCTGCAAAACTATTGTGATAAAGCAGGACAGATTGTATATGAACATATAGATGAACCGTTCTATAAAAAGATGGATGAATTTGCTCAAAAAATGAGAGACATATCCATTCGAGACTTTCAAACAAAAAATCGAATTGGTGCCACAACGACAACAACATTACCAAGTAGCCATGCATACGGGGTTCCGCAAACCATTACGACAAAAAAAGAAAAAATAACAGTAGATGACATTTTCAAAGATTCACTGGCCTTTGATCACGTACTTCGCGCGCAGTATAAAGAAGTCAAAAAGCAAAATCCAGATGCGAAACTAAACTACAAAGAATATCGTCAACTAGTCCCATCTATGCGAGGATTTGAGTATACCTCTATAGAAGACGAACAGAAAAAATTAGAAGCATGGCGTGATGTAGCAATCAGCGGAGCACTCATCGTCACGACAATTTTCTGTCCGCCGCTCGGAATCGCAGCGTCAGTTGTATACGGTGGTCTACAAGTAAAAAGTGCCATCGAAGGGGAGGATTGGGGAACGCGCCGAAAACTAAGCAAAGAAGAACAAGTAGAAGCTGGCTTCTTCGGAGCACTTGACCTTATCCCAGGACTCGGTTCAGCAGCAAAAGCATTCAAAGGAACACTCGACCTTGGATCCCTGGCAAAACTCACAAAATGGAAAGAGGGAATCGCTGACTTCCATCCAAATATGGGGAAAAATGTGGTACAATCGTTAAAGGAGAATGAGACATTAAAGAGTGCATTACATACATGGAAAAAAACGAAGGTCCCCGTAGGAATCAGGTCAGCAGACACTGGAATGGGAATAAAAATTCCTCATATAGAACATGCAACTGTTGGAGAAATAGCAGAAAACTTTGCAAGAGTGCGAGCAGCCGCTAAAGAGGATGCTTATCAACTGGCGAAAGGGAATGGTGGTTCGGGAGTTAAGGGTACGGGTAATACTCCTAAGATAACTGAAATAAAAGAAGAAGATTTTGGGAAACACATCATTAAAGGGAAGAATGGAAGGAAAGAACTTGCACCGAACGTACGTTACATTACTGAGGAGAATTATAAATATACAACAGATGAACTTGGTAGAATAGTAGATGTTGAGGCAGAAGAATTAATACTTCAAAAAGGAACGCGAAACCCGGGAATGCAAGTGGCAGCAGGACGAGAAGATAGGTTGTTGGATGATGATGGTGGGCACTTGATAGGAACACAGTTTCATGGTTCTGGAGATATTGACAATTTGATTGCTCAAAATAGACAAATTAATCGCTCTGGTGGAGAGTGGTACAAGATGGAGACAGTTTGGGCAAATGCTTTAAAAGAAATTCCACCGAAAAAAGTATCAGTAAAGATTGAACCAGTTTATATAGGGGATTCACTAAGACCAAATTATTTTGAGATAGTGTATAAAATTGAAGGGAAAAGGCTAGTTAAGAAAACTATTAAAAATCAGTTAGGAGGTTGATTATATTGAGTATGGAAAAAGAAATGAATCAAATATATAGAGAAATTGCTGAAACGGTTAATGAAATGATTCCGGAAGAATGGAGAAAGTTTTATTTTTACGCTCAAATATCAGAAACAGGTGGGGGAACTTACTTTTTCTATAATACACTCGAGGATGAACAGAGCTATAAGTATAGTTTAGAAATTCCTTATGAATACGAGATTGATAAAGAATACTATAAACTGAAGGATAGAACTTTATTTGAGTTAAGTGATAAACTAAGAAAGGTTTTTAAAGATAATCAACAAGAACTTTGGTACTCTTTTACATTATCTCTTGATAGCAATGGAAAGCTGAACGTGCATTATGATTATACCAATTGGTTCGATACTGATTATAGTTTTGATGACCAGTTAGTTATTTGGGAGCATAAATACTTAGGAACAGAACCGGATGATAGTGAAAGTAAGGATTTAATTAGTAGGTATTTAGATGAGTATCCCAATAATCCAATTTAATTAAATAGAGCAGGATAGGAATACTCAGTTGACCAGAGACAAAGAGGTAAGGCGACAGAAAAAGACAAAAAGAATAGACTGTTAAAAAATTAAGTGGGGCTGTCCCATCCAAATATAGGGGAAAATGTGGTGCAATCGTTAAAGGAGAACGAGACGCTAAAGAATGCATTACATACATGAAAAAAAACGGAAGTTCCCGGTAGCAATCAGGTCAGCAGACACTGGAATGGGAATAAAAATTCCTCATATAGAACATGCAACTGTTGGAGAAATAGCAGAAAACTTTGCAAGAGTGCGAGCAACCGCTAAAGAGGATGCTTATCAACTTGCGAAGGGGAATGGTGGTTCGGGAGTTAAGGGTACGGGTGAAGGTAGTAAGAGTACTAGTGGGAATAGTAAGCATTTAAGTGATGTGAAAATTCCATCAGTAAGAAACAATGAGTTTAATAAATGGTTTGATAATCTATCAGCAAAAGAATTTGAGGAAATGTGGAATAATCCTCAGTTGAGAAGTAAAATAGAAGATAGGATTAGACGCCCAGGAGGATACCATGAGTGGCATCTTGTAGCTAGAACTCCTAAATTTAAGCAGTGGGGAATTAGTATGGATGATATTAAAGAAATGAGGTCTCTGACTAAAGATGTTGAATTTGTAAATCCACCTGGTCGTCATGGAAGAAGAGGCTCGACAAAAGCACATAATGAAATGTTAAAGATTATTGATTCTGCTTCTGACTATGAAAGTTTTGTTAAAGGGCTTAATGAATGGGCTGAAAATAGAATGAAAAATGGCATTATGGATTTACCAGAAGGTTTGAGGAGGTAAAAAATGAAAAACGATGTTTCTTTATGGTTAGGATGCTTTAGTGATTTTGATGAACTCGAAACGTACACTGAAATAAAATATAATGAAGATGGAGATAGTATTCCCTCTATTTTTGAGAAAGATTTTAAATTAGGTTATTATGATAGGGACTTAGTTGAAAAAGATTGGATTCCTGATGCTGAAGATGACATAGAAAAGCTGTTAGTAGATTTTTCATATGATAATCAATTAATACAACAGTACAATAACATTAAGTTAAAGTCTAAATACAATACCATCATTTTAATTTATAATTATGATTATAATAAAGAAGGTAAAATTGTTAACTTCGTAGATAAGACTACCTACAAGTTGGATTTCATTGGTACGGCAGAATATATAGATTAGTGCGAATAAAGTATATTTGCAGTGAAAAGAAAAAGAATAGGCTGTTAGAAAGTACATACTTCATGATGGTTGTACCATCATGGAGTACTGTGTGCAATGATAGAATAGAAAACGAAGTACGAGCTTAGGCGAGATGACATTTTATGGGCGACGAATATAAACACATGGAATGGACATGAATGTAATGAACTCGTACAAACTCGTAAGTTTTAACGTGTTACTTGTCATGACATATGAAGGGTTCATACTGTTACTATAAAATTTACAAATTTAATGTTGGTAAAAAACAAATGAACTTAAAGCACTTGATTGTCAATTAAAGGCAACAAGTGCTTTTTTGTGTTTTAGCGTAGAAATTTAACAGAGCACTATAATTTTATAAGTGCATTAAGTGTTAAATTTTTATTGTTGTTTTATAGATTGTAATGGCTATGTACAGTGTACGACGATAGTAGAGGGAAAAATAAAGGGTTGTATTATGTTTTGAAGTCATCGTAAAGTACGTTTTAACGGATGGACGTTATGCACATGTTATCCGCAAAAAACGGGTAAACGTTACAGGGACTTTAATTGCTGTAACGGGAAGGGATTCAAGATGGAAGAGAAAGTAGTTGGTTATGTACGAGTTTCAACAGAAGAACAAGTACGTGAAGGTTTACAAGAGCCATTGTTGAATGTTGCATATGCCAAGTTATTGCACTCAATACATCTCGGTTATGGCGCTCTGATAGGGCAAAAGTGGTTAAGAGAAGTAGAGTGGGTTCGCTCTATGCCCATTAATCTAATGTTTTGAGGGTGTTTATTTACCTTAAGCTGATGGATATGGAGTACCCCTTAGGTTAAAGAAATTTTTGATTAATATATTTATTGAAAAATACTTTGCATTTTCGGGCACAGATCCTCCTTCTATCCTATTATAGAAGCTATTTTGTACGTAAGGAATTTTTAAGGAATGGATAAGAAAAAAGAAATTTTTATTGTGTAGGATAAAAATATAAAGAAGAGTGGAAGGGGGATTAGATAAGATATATTTATGTAAAAAACAAACTCGTAATAAGAGTGTTCTAAGGAAAAGATATAATTTCTGGGATTAACATACATGTGAAAAAAGAGGAATTTACTGTTTGTTAGGACAGAAGGGTATTTTTAAAAATAATTATCATGAAGATGATTATGAATGCAATGTTGACCTTTTGTCATTGGTAGAGATGTTAGCTGTGTGATTTGTATGAAAGCAAGTAACCATCGATACAATATGAGTAGAGAAGAATGCCTTATGAAAACACATAGTCAAATTACATTTGCAAGCCTGGCTTTTTTAATAGCTGGAAGTTCCCTGTTATACACGACATCAACCCTAATTGTAAAAGCAGAGCCCACTCAAAATATATCTAGTTCGTTACAAACAAGTACGCAACGAGATCGTACTTCTATCAAGCAATGCGGGATACATTGCATCTTGGGTACCCGGGGATACTCGCTAAAATTTCTGAAGGTGGAAAAACGTAGGGGTATGCCACTGGGGGAGCGGATTGGAGCACTAAGAAACAAATGAAAACAGATTTTCGTTTTCATATTGGAAGCGTGACGAAGACGTTCACGGCAACTGTTGTACTTCAATTAGCTGGAGAGAATTGCTTGAATCTGGACGACTCCATCGAAAAATGGTTGCCTAGTATCATGCAAGGAAACGGATATGATGGTAAACAGATTACTATTCGGCAGATATTGAACCATACAAGTGGTATCGCTGAATACTCAAGGTCAACAGACTTTAATCTTATGGATATAAAAAAACGTATATGGCTGAAGAATTAGTAAAGATGGGGATTTCTTTGCCCCCAGACTTTGTCCCAGAAAAGGGCTGGTCCTACTCGAACATACTGGGTATCCTTATTGAAAAAGTAACAGGAAACAGCTATGCAGAAGAGATTGAAAATCGGATTATTGAACCGCTTGAATTGTCGAATACATTCCTACCTGGTAATTCCAGGAACCAAGCATGCCCGTGGATATGTACAACTAGACGGAGCAAATGAGCTAAAAGACGTAACATATTATAATCCAAGTATAGCTAGCTCGGCTGGAGATATGATTTCTACTGCTGACGACTTAAATAAATTCTTTTCTTATTTGCTTGGTGGCAAATTAATGAAAGAACAGCAACTAAAACAAATGCTTACTACAGTTTCCACAGGAAAGGGAGGAATCAATGGATATGGTCTAGGAATCTATGAAATTAAACTTCCTAACGGTGTCTCGATATGGGGACATACAGGTGGTATTGCAGGATTTGATACTTTTGTTGGAGGTACAACATGGAGGTAGGCATATGTTGGCCGTCAATTTGAACGGTATGGGTAGAGCCGAGAGTCCGGGGCTTTTTAAAAGTACTTTACTTGCTGAATTTAGCCGGTAGGGATAAAGACGGAATAGTAATTTATGTGATGTTTGTAATTGAACAAATAAGAGATGAAATCGATCATTTATCTAAGGAGGCATTTCTCTTATGGAAAATAAACGATTTGGGGTGTTAGTTGCTACCTTGGCTCTAACGATGATTCTACCAACAGGAGCGATAGCGTCTTCTAGTACTAAGACTCCGATTGTAGCTAGCCAAGAAGTTGCTAGCAAAGAATTGGAGAAGATTGCTGCAGAGAACGCTGCGCTACTCACGAAGTCCTATGAGACGACTAGCGTGCAGTATGCGCTAATTGATAATGGTAAACTTATTTTATCGGATCAGACAGGCAAGAATGATATGGAAGGGAAACAGCCGCTGACCAAAGATACTCTATACGGGATTGGTTCAACCAGTAAAGTATATACAGCTGCGGCTGTTATGAAATTGGTCGATGAAGGAAAAGTCGATTTGGATACTCCTGTCGTTCGCTATATTCCTGAGTTCAAGATGAAAGATAAGCGATACAAGCGCATTACAACGCGTATGCTATTGAACCACTCCTCCGGTTTGCAAGGTACCACGTTAAATAATTCATTTTTATTTAAAGATAATGATACCTATACCCATGATATCTTGTTGCGGCAACTATCCACCCAAAGTTTGAAGGCGGACCCTGGCGCGTTTTCGGTATACTGTAACGACGGTTTTACGCTGGCCGAGATTTTGGTAGAAAGAGTCAGCGGTATGAGTTTTACTGAATTTCTACATCAACAGTTTACAAAGCCATTAAAACTGAATCATACGAAAACGCCACAGGATAAATGGGAGGACGAAAAGCGGGCTGGACTTTATTTTCCGACGTACCAAGGACAGCTTCCCATTGAAACGGTGAATGTGATTGGTACGGGAGGAATCTCTTCCACGGCAGAAGATGTGGTACGATTCTCACAATTATTTATGGGACAGGGAAAAGGAATCCTTTCTAATAAGGCAGTCAAGGAGATGGAGCAAGAGGAATATAAAAAAGGAATGTGGCCGGGGGCTGGAGATTATGTGTTCAACTATGGTCTTGGCTGGGATAGTGTGAAGCTATATCCATTCAATAGATATGGGATAAAGGCCTTGGCTAAGGGCGGCGACACGTTACTGCAACATGCTGCATTGGTCGTGCTTCCAGAGCAGAAGATGGCCGCAGCGGTGCTGTCATCTGGCGGAAGCAGCATGACAAATCAACTGTTGGCAACTAAATTACTGCTCGCCGCGCTTAAAGAGAAGGGGACAATTAAGGATATAAAGCCGGACAAATCTTTTGGCAAGCCAGTCAAGGCTAAGATGCCTCAAGCTGTGGCAAAGAAAGCGGGCTTTTACGGCAATAGCTACAGTCATTTTAAAATAGAAATTACGAAGAAGGGAGAACTGTTCTTACCATCTAATCGAGAAGAAAAGTATGTATATACTGCAGATGGAAGCTTTATTAATGAGAAGGGCACCTCCAAGCTCAACTTTGTTACCGAGAAGAATGGAAGAACTTATTTGATGGAGAGCACATATAAATCAACACCAGGTTTAGGGCAAGATGTGCTGACTCACTATTTAGCTGAGAAACTAGAAGACAACGTGCTATCGAAGAAAACTGCTGCCGTATGGACGGATCGGGAAGGTGGCAAGTTCTATCTCGTGAACGAGAAATTTAGTTCTATGGACTATCTCGTACAACTGATACCTCTTACTAAACAAATTACTCGCCAAGAGGGCCTAAAAGGCTATTGGGATGGCAGAAAAATTACAGGTCCGAACACGGCGGCGCATCAAATCCAGATCCCTGTGATGGATGGGCGCGATACGACGGAAGCTCGTTTCTATACAGAGGGTGGTAAGGAATATATGCAGATAGACAGCTCGTTATACGTCAGCGAATCCAACGTAAAACCACTTGAGACAGGTCAATCATCGAAAGTTACACTGCAATCAAATGGGCATGCGAAATGGTTTACGATCCCGTATGCGGCAGCAGGGAAAACGATGACCGTGGAGTTACCATCGAAGAGTTCGTTTGCGGTGTATGATGAGAAGGGAGTATGCGTCAACTTTACCGTTGTGAGCAACAATAACAAGGTAAAACTGCCAAAGAACGGAACGGTTGTATTTGCTGGCGCGCCGAACTCGGAATTTACAGTTATGTTGAACTAGCTACAATTCAAGATGAACTTCAACAAAACCAGCAAAACATTTTTCTATGTCGTGCTGGTTTTGTTTGTATTTTACGTATTACCTTTACGAAGAGGCTTTCCACGAATAATATTACACTCAAACTCTTGGCTTAATGCGCATAAGGTATTTGCCTTTATTAGCTTGATGGCGATGGGGTGCCGCCCAAAAAGAATAATCCAAAACATTTGGGACATGCACAGTCTCTTACTCATACAAAGTCACATTCTTTAATAAGAGCATTTGAAAAACAAGGAAGCTTACCTGGAAAAGTTACAATGTATGTTGACCAAAAAACTTGTAATATATGTCGTGGTGAATTGCCAGCTTTATTAAAAAGATTAGATGTAGATGAGTTAGAGGTTTTTAGTGGTGGGAATACAAAACCAATAATAAAAGATTGCAGTTTGTAAAAAAGCAAGATGGATTCCTTTTACAAGTCACACATATAGTGATGTAAGAGAAGGGAAGATTCTTTTGACATATGCAAAAGCCCCTTTCTAGATGAGAAAGGAGCTTTTGCATATGTACTTTACAAATTAGTCTTCAATAATTTCGTATTCTTCGTCTGACAGTAGTAGAATTTGTGTTTTTTTGCTTTTGTTTTGTATTTCAATCACATCATATGTACCTAGGTCTCTTAATTTATTTTGAGAAGCATTTACCATTACTTCCATAGAGTCAATTAAGATATCCTCTTCCATATATGATTCAGGTAAAGCCATATCTTCCGTATCTAATACACATGTGTATAGAGTGTGTAAATGTTCAGTAGTTGGATTTTCTTCTTGAACATCAATAATGTCTTTTACTGTTTCCATATGTTCTTCTTTTGGTTGATATACTTTAATTTTAGCCATTGTTTCAATCTCCTTTATAACATAGTCGTAGAGGCCATAGCTTATTATAACGTTTTTTAGTGAAAACATGAAATTGTTTCCTTCTATTTGTTTAAAAATTTTTCTTAATGTTTTTTTCAAGGAGATTTTAAAACTGCGGAATATGATTGTTGGAATGTTGTTGAATAACTTGAAAAAATGGGTGGCGTTTTTAGATGGGCCATTATAATACATGTTTATCATATTCTTGTAAGCGCCATTTATATTTCGCAATAATGGTCGGATGCATATCCTCTTTTTCAATATCGATGTCTTGAAATCCATATTTTTTATAGAACGAACCAAGTTCTTCAAACGGAATACAATATACGTGTGGTACTTTTGATTCTTTAGCCGTTCGAACTAAAAAAGAAACTAATCTTCCAGCTAGTTGCCGGCCACGATAGGTAGGGAGTATGTAAATACTGTCCATTTCAATTGTGCGCTCATCAATATGAACTAAACGTCCTAGTCCAGCTTGCTTTCCATTGTATGTAATAATCGCAACTCGATCTTATATGAGATTACTAGGAACAAACCCTACTGATCTGTATTGATGATTAACCCAGTCTAAGTCTTCTTTTTGTGCAAGTCGGATCTCCATCTGATTTCCTCCTCATAAAATATGAATTTGTAGACATTGCGAGCATATAATCTACAATAGTTTCTCTTCCTTCAATCTTGTTTTACGTATATAATATGTAAAGGTAAACGTAAACGTTTTTATTATCGTATACTTAAAAAGAATAGAGGTTTAAAAATGGGTGTAAAAATTATTACAGACAGTGCGGCAGATTTACCAAAAGAGGTGCTGCAAGCTTACGATATAGATGTAATTCCGCTTCGTGTCTTTGATGAAGCAGAAACAGAGTATTTAGACGGGGTAACGTTAGAATCAACTCAATTGTTACAAAAAATGAGAGAAGGTGCAGCGTATAAAACATCGCTCCCTTCATTAAAAGCATTTCAAGAAACGTTTTCTACATATGCAAAAGAAGGTACGCCTTGTATATATTTAGCTTTTTCATCTGAACTCTCCGGTACATACCAATCTTCGCTCCTTGTTAAAGAAGAAGTACAAGAAACGTATCCAGATTTCGACTTAGACATTGTTGATACGAAATGTGCATCTCTTGGGCAAGGGCTTGTTGTCTTAGAAGCTGCTAAAATGGCAAAAGAAGGCGCGTCAAAAGAAGAAATTTTAAAGCGAGTTGCTTTTTTCATAACACATATAGAACATATCTTTACTGTAGGTGATTTACAATATCTTGTTAGAGGTGGCCGCCTCAGCAAAGTAGCTGGATTTATTGGTGGTTTACTAAATATTAAACCGATTTTAAATGTGGAAGAGGGAAAACTTGTACCACTTGAAAAAATAAGAGGCAAAAAGAAAATGTTAAGCCGCATGGTTGATATTATGGAAGAACGAGGGAAAAACCTTCAAAAGCAAACAATTGCTATTATACATGGTGATGAGTTAGAAACTGCTGAAGTATTAAAAACGCTCATTAAGGAGCGTTTTGGTTGTGAAGTATTTGTTGTAAATACAATTGGCGCAGCAATTGGAGCGCATACAGGGCCAGGTGTTTTAGCAATATTCTTCTTAAATGAAGTAGAGTAAAGGATTGATCTTTTTGATCAATCCTTTTTGTTTTCGTCTACAATAATCGGTCGATATGGAATAGGTGATGATAAGATCATGGAAGTCTTTACTGTACCGAAAGGAATCACAATATCAATCAATTTTTCTAATTCTTTCATAGAGCGAACGGCGACTTTTAAATAATAACAACTTTCACCAGTTACGCGGTGGCATTCGAGAATTTGGTGTTCTTCATAAATAATTTTTTCGAAATGTTTACAAGGGATTTTTAAACTTTCAATTCTTAAAAAGGCTTGAATGGACTTCCCAACTGCTTCTGGAGAAATTCGTGCTGTATATTTTTCGATGATGCCTGCATCGTGCAAACGTTTCAGCCTTTCTGTAATACTTGGTCGACTAAGATTTAAGTGTTCAGTCATGTCGGTAATAGTCATTCTAGCATCTTCTTGTAAAAGTAAAATAATTTTCTTATCAATTTCATCCATTCCACATAACCCTCCTTTATAAAATTGAAAGCAAATGGCTTAAATGACTGCATAATGTAAAGTGAATGCTTGAATTGTATTCGTTTTGAATATATGATAGATTAAAAAATTCTGTAATTTAAATATAAATGGAGGTGACGATAAAGTCTAATTATTTCAAAAAATAGTTTTTATGATTACAAAAATTTTTATTGAGGTTCATCACTTATAGAAAATGGTATCACAGTTAAAACATGCGAATGGTTGCGGTTTTATAAGAAAGAATGGTTCTGTTTATCTGGATATTTTTATTTTTTGTATAATGGTTTAGAGGATTATAAGTTGCAATTATTTGTAAAAGTGAACTGTAGTAGTGGCAAACATAATACTCAATTCGTATCGGAGGAATGATTAATGCTTCATCACAAGCTGTGAAATAATGGAATGCAGAATAGTTGAAGGACTATATCGACTTATTATACAGCTGAAAAAAACTTGTATTACGGAGATTTTTATGATTGGTGATGTAGAGAAAGTTAGCGGTATAAAAGAATTTCAAATATATAAAGAGGGATACTGTTTCTTATGATGAGATGTATTTCTAATAGCGCAAAGGATGGAGCGATAATGTTATATGAAAACTTTTCGAAAACGGCAGCGAATGATTTTTCTGGAATTTTGGTGAAAATGCTTAAAATGAGACTATATGATCCGGTTCAATAAGAATGAAAGAAATTTCTTCCCCCTGAAGAAATTTCTTTCATTCAATTACGTTCTCACTTTTAACTGTTTTAATAAAATCTCCGGATGTCCTTTTACATAATAAAAATGTGGATGGTTTTCGTCATCGTAAATCATAATATAAGGTTTTTCATTTTTAGGAAGAAGGACAAGTACCTCATCGATAGTTGTATGAATCCATTGATTTGTGATGATAACAGGTTTGGTTAAAGGGATTTTAATCATATATCCGCTTCTAGGAACAACATTTATATTTGTAAATGCCCCAGTAATGGATTTTGCATATTGAATCGCATCGTGTTGAATTTCTGCATGTAACGATTGTTTTTGAACGACCATCCCTTTTTGACAGTCAAATACTTCAATTTGCTTACTTGTATTTGCAAGCGCATGTGTGGATAAGAAAAAGAAAAGCAGAGAAAGGATTCCTATTTTTTTGAACATAAAGTAACACCTCATACTTACTATGCCCTGAAAGATTATAAATATTTCTTTCTGTATGTATGGAATAAAAAGGAACATTAAAAAATCAGATAATAAAAAATGAAAAGATATATTTAAGAAACGAAGTATATCAAAATAAAATAGGATTAGAAATTATAAAAGATAGAATAAAAATTAATTACACACTTCATAAGTCATTGAAGGAAAAGGGAATAGGAGGAAAAAATGAGCAAGGGCGTTGCGTTATTACTAATAGATGTACAAAATATTATTTTTTCTTATGAAGTGGATGTTTTCAGTGGTCGTTCTATTTACAGGCTATTTTTGTTTTTATCCTGTTTAGGGCTTTTCATTATTAGTAGGGGATGAAGGAAAATCCACTGATTTAAGTTCTATTTTACTTCCAATAGTAGAAGGGAAGTAAGCCTGAATTCTAAAAAACAAGCACATCTTTATAGTATACATCATAAATAGCCGTGTATCATTCATTTTTTTCATGGGATATACGTCTATTTTATTTTCTGCATGCTGTTTGGATGTTTTTGGACTACGGCATGCCGGCTGTTTTAGAAACTTTAAAAGGAAAAACCGATTAAAGTATATGCAAAAAGTGCTTCTTACAATCAACATTGGGGTACCACCCCACACATCCATCAACTTAAGGATTTGGACTATTCTTGAAATTAAAAGCACGTTACTATTTTCTTATATCAATGAGAAAGGGTGACGTACTTTTTATGAATATGCATCCAAAACAAGAGTTGTCTTTATTTGCCGAGGAGTTATATCGATATATGTCTCCCACTACACTTAATCAATTAGCTATAGAAGCTGGTGGAATGAAACGAAAACGTAAGTGCCATGGGCACCATTTTCTATCTTTGTGTGTGTGGTTAAATCAACAAATCGCTAATAGGACATTACTTTGGCATCCATTGAATCTGATTTCTCTGAGATACCTAGATTATTCTTACGAAATTCACCAACTGCTTTATTTTCCACTTGAAAGAGTTGATATCCTTCATTCAATAATACTTGCTGAACTAAATAGGAATAATGTCCACCAGTAGGTTCTAAAAGAATTAAGAAATCATCTCTGGTAATATTAAATTGATCTTCTATTTGTTTTAAAGCCTTTAAAAATTCCGCTATTCCTGTGCTATCGGAATTAAATTTCATCGTTTTTGTTCGTTTCCAAGCAATTCCTTTAGGATCTAAAAAAGCATCAAATTTAATACAAGAAGCTACATGGAAGCTAGCCCCAATATCTATCCCAACATAAAACTGATAAAACTTACGAATCTCTTGACCTTTATCATCTGAATGATTCCCATAACTAAAAGGAGTAATCGTATTTTCCATGATTTCCTCTCCGAACAGTAAGCAGTATGATTATATCTGACCATCCAAGTTTCTGTTAGAGCTTAGGCCCAATGTAGCATGTTAGGATTATATCGCCAGATATTTAATCTCAGATTTAATAAAAGAGTCTAGACTCACTAGCTCCATACACTTTTAGAGTTTCAACTGCACACTATTCACTATATTTGTTTTAAAATTTCTCTATATAGTCTATTAAACAGGAATATTCGACATTAACTATAATATTCCTTTTGAAATAATAAAAAACCTGTCGAAATTGACAGGTAATCCGTTAATTTATATTTAATTTAATGTGCAGTGCCATCTTTCTAATTGAATGGAGTGCCTCACATCAATATTAGAGGTCTATGAACAATAGCCCCAGTCCAGTTAATGGTCGGAATCACCTAAAGGTCACTGCACAATTTTATAATATCACATCTAGTAAAATTAATAAACCAATGTCCTCAAACAACTTTCAAAGTTTCTATAAGAGAACTCACGTTTAAATCAAAGGTATGGATTTGAGTCAATATTTTGGACACAAAAAAGTTAAATCTAAGCTACTTTTATAGCCAGATCTTCTATTGTTTGAGGAGTTTTATAACCGATGCTACTATGGATTCGCTT
>NZ_JAKUDY010000026.1:0-15970 GCF_022662635.1 Bacillus cereus group sp. BfR-BA-01522
GCGTTCATCCTGAGCCAGGATCAAACTCTCCAATAAAGTTTGTCTAGCATCATAAATAAAAATTGACGTTTCACGTTGTTTGTTTCGTTCAGTTTTCAAAGAACTCGTTTGCCGCTTCATTTGCGACTTCCTTATGTTAACATTTTTATATTTCAATGTCAACTAAGTTTTTTTATTTCGTTTGTCGCGTTTTGCGTTATTTCTATCAGCGACTCGTATAATATTACACCTCTACTCACTAATAGTCAACATGTTTTTCTAAAAAAATATAAAAAGACTTACTCTCTATAAGTAAGCCTTTTTCTTCATTCCCACTGATTATGAGCCCTCACCAATCAGGCTGTTACGGGCAGCCCTACTTCCACCTATCTTCTTGCTACTCTTTGAACCTTGAGGTGGGAGTCTTACTGCTCGAGAACAGCGGGATAAAACACCTTCATTTACTTCTCTTCCATGATAGGTAATGAAACGATAAACTGAATCTCTCCATCTTCATAATGAGCTCGAATTTGACCTCCCTGGAGTTCTACAATGCTTTTTGCAATCGCGAGACCAAGCCCAGATCCTTCTTTGACTCTACTTCGCGATTGATCTTTCTTATAAAAACGCTCGAATAAATTAGCCAATTCTTCTTTTGTAAATTCTTCACTATAATTTGCCACAATGATTTGGATATCACGTCTTTGTCTTTGAAGTGATACTTTAATCTCTCCATTATCTTTACTATACTTAATCGCATTCATTAATAAATTCTCAAACACACGAACCATCTTCTCCGAATCAATCGTAGCATACATACGTTCTTCAGGAAAATGTTTTATGAATGTCAGTCCTTCTTCTTCAGCCTGCGGGACTAACTCTTCTATTAATTGTTCTAGAAGTTCATTGATACATACTTCTTGCTTTTCTAATATGACCTTTTCATTCGTTAATTTCGTATACTCGAATAAATCTTCTATTAAATTCTTTAACTGCTCCGACTTCGTAAAAGCAATTCTTGTATATTCATCATGCTGTTCTTTATTTTCGTATTTAGAATCACGAAGCAATCGTAAATACCCCATAATAGAAGTAAGGGGTGTTCGTAAATCATGAGATACGTTTGTAATCAATTCATTTTTTTGCTTTTCTATCCGTCTTTCTTTTTCTATATTAGAAAACAATTCTTCTGCCATCTGATTCATATTCACAGCCAACAAACTTAACTCATCTTGTCCCTTCTCTGGAATTCTATGTTGTAGATTTCCTTTTGTAATTTCTTTTACCCCTTCGGCCATTGCCTCAATCTGCTTCATTTTTCTTTTTGTTAGATAAAAGAAAGAAAATAAAAAAAGAACAAATCCTATTAGAAACGGAAACGGGCCATCATTCTGTACTTCTCGAATATTCCCTTGTGGTATACCACTTGCAATCATATACATATTTTTCTCTTCAATTGTCAAAGGATAAAAAGTTGTAAACTCTTTACGTTCTCTTTCTATTTCATTATCTATTACATCTTTTTGATATTCATATTGAGAACGATTTATTTTGAAACTCATAATATTACGAATTGTACTATGAAGATTAATTTGTTCTTCTTGAGCACCTTTCGTCTTATATATAACTTTCCCGTTCTCATCAACAATTAGAACTTTTAACTCTCTTTGATATTCTGGACGTTCCAAAACTTCTTGGACGTTAACAGAAGCCCCTTCCCTTACAATAGCCGCTACAAGACTTTCAGCGGTTGTATCAATAAATCGCATACCAGATGAATAATCAATTACAGAATATTTATTTATTCCTTGAAAAAACGGAGATGATGCCCACACTCCCATGATTCCCAGCAAGCTACAGAGAGCAAACGTCGTTATCAGTTGTACACGCAAACTCTTTTGTACCCCACATATTCCTTTATATATTATTTTTTTTAAAATCCCACTTATCCAACCAATTGGTCTAAATATATTTTTAATTATCCTTCTCAACCTTATACCCCACTCCCCATACTGTTTTTATGTATCTCGGCTTTCTTGCATTTTCTTCAACCTTCTCGCGAATTTTTCGAATATGTACCATTACAGTATTGTCTGACTGAAAAGACCTTTCATTCCACACCTTTTCATAAATTTGTTCTGTACTAAATACCATCCCTGAATTGCGCACTAGTAACTCTAAAATTGAAAATTCCCTTGGTGTTAATTTCACCTCTCGATCCGCTACAACTACCTCATGTGTAGAAACATTTATTTTTATATCCCCAATCTCTATTTCATTTTCGTTTTCAATCATAAATCCGCTCATTTTCATATATCGACGAAGTTGTGATTTCACTCTTGCTACAAGTTCTAACGGATTAAATGGTTTTGTCACATAATCATCTGCACCTGTTGTTAATCCTAAAATTTTATCCATATCTTGTGTTTTAGCCGATAACATAATAATCGGCATTTCTTTTTGTTCTCTTACTTTCATGCACATATGAATCCCATCAATTTTTGGCATCATAATATCTAGTACAACTAAATGGACTTCATTGTTTTCTAATATCTCTAACCCTTCTGCTCCATCTCCTGCTTGCAGTATGTTATATCCTTCATTCTTTAAATAAATTGTAATTAAATCTCTAATTTCTTTTTCATCATCTACAACAAGTATTGTTTCTTGTCTCACAATATCTCCCCCAAAATTCTTAAACTCCCTACTTTCCATTATAAAAAAACTTCTAAAGAAAAACGGTGCGAAATCCTTAAGATTTTCTGAAGACGTAAAAAAAGGTCTAGACCCCCTCTTAGTCTAGACCTTTAAAAACCCCTCTACTTCCGAACATAGATGAAATATAGTACGAATAAAACTCCCATTACATACATAATTGGATGAACTTCTTTACGTCGTCCACTTACAACCATTGTAATTGGATAGAAGATGAATCCAATTGCAATTCCCGTTGCGATACTATACGTAAGTGGCATTGAAATAATTGTGAAAAATGCTGGTACAGCAATCTCGAACTTTTTCCACTCAATTTCCCCTAAAGATGAAACCATTAAAATCCCTACAATAATTAAAGCTGGCGCCGTTACAGCTGGCGTTATAACACTTAATAGCGGTGAAAAGAAAAGTGCCAGTAAGAAGAATCCTGCTGTTACAACTGCTGTAAATCCAGAACGTCCTCCCGCTGCTACCCCTGCAGACGACTCAATATAGGAAGTTGTTGTAGAAGTGCCTAGAATCGCACCAATTACAGTCGCAATCGCATCTGCAAATAATGCTTTCCCTGCACGTGGTAATTTATTACCCTTCATTAAACCCGCTTGATTGACAACCGCTACGAGTGTACCTGCTGTATCAAAGAAATCGATAAAGAAGAATGTTATAATAACAATCCCCATTTGAACAGTAAAAATATCTCCAAAGTGCGTTAACGCCATACCGAACGTCGGTTCTAAACTTGGAATTGCTCCTACTACAGCTTTTGGCGTATCAATTAATCCTGTTGCCATTCCAAGAATAGCTGTAAGAATCATCCCATAGAACACTGCACCATTTATCTTTTTAATCATTAAAATAATCGTAACAACTACTCCGAAAATCGCTAACAACGTTGCGCCCTTTGTTAAGTCTCCTAATCCAACAAGAACCGCATCATTTTTCACGATAATTCCGGCATTTTGAAAACCCAAAAAGGCGATAAATAAGCCAATACCTGCTGCTACCGCAAGTTTTAACTCTGCAGGAATTGCATTAATAATTTTTTCACGGATACCAAGAGCTGTAATAATAATGAAGATAATACCTGATACGAGTGTTCCCGCAATTGCTGTCTGCCATGGAACTCCCATTGTTAATACCGCTGTGTAAGCAAAGAAAGAAGTAATCCCTACACCTGGCGCTAATGCTATTGGATATTTTGCAAAAATCCCCATAATTAAAGAACCGATTGCTGCCGCTAATGCAGTGGCAACGAATACTGCTCCCGGATCCATTCCGGTTCCTGCCGGTAGTCCTTTAATGTTTCCAAGTGACAGTGTGGCAGGATTAACAAATAGTACGTAGGCCATAGATAAAAATGTTGTTAACCCTGCAATGAACTCAGTCTTATAATTTGTACCGAGCTCATCAAACTGAAAATAACGTTTCATCTTACGTTTCCTCCGTTGTATAATGACTCGTCGCACTTCATCCTAGCCCTCTTTTATCCTAAAAAATAAAAAAGGCTTCCATTGCCTATATACATGGAAGCGTTCTATAAATAAAGATAAATTCCCCTTATCTTTATAAAAACGCCTCGTAGTCAAGCCATTTACGGTAGCTAGGTAGAAACTTTCGGGCCATATCCCCGAGATTATACGACGGCTATAATATTCACTTTTTGTATCAATCATATAATCATATTAGCGTACAAAAAAATATATGTCAACTTAAAAACGAACAATTTTATAAGTTAAACTTTTTTTGTTCGTATAAAAAAGATCCATCTATATATAAGATGGACCTTCCTGCAAATAAATAGTTTTATTCCCACTCAATCGTTGCTGGTGGCTTAGAAGTAATATCATATACAACGCGGTTCACGTGTTTTACTTCGTTTACGATACGTACAGAGATTTTCTCTAATACGTCCCAAGGGATACGTGCCCAGTCAGCTGTCATACCGTCAATTGATGTTACGGCACGGATACCTACTGTATAATCGTAAGTACGCTCGTCACCCATAACACCTACGCTGCGCATACCAGGAAGCGCAGTGAAGTATTGCCAAATTTCACGGTCTAATCCTGCTTTTTGGATTTCCTCACGTAAAATCGCATCAGATTCACGAACAATTTCTAATTTTTCTTCTGTAATTTCACCTAATACACGAATACCAAGTCCAGGACCTGGGAATGGTTGACGCCATACAATTTCATCAGGAATTCCTAGTTCTGATCCTAATACACGTACTTCATCTTTAAATAACGTATTTAAAGGCTCGATTAATTTGAACTGCATATCTTCTGGAAGTCCACCTACGTTATGGTGAGATTTAATTGTTTGCGCAGTTGCTGTACCACTTTCAATAATGTCTGTGTACAGTGTACCTTGCGCTAAGAAGTCTATTCCTTCTAATTTAGCAGCTTCATCATCAAAAACATAAATGAATTCGTTACCGATAATTTTACGTTTTTGTTCAGGATCTTCTACACCTTTTAGCTTTTTCATGAAGCGTTCTCTAGCATCGATTTTAATAACATTCATATGGAAGCCTTCGCTAAATGTTTTCATAACACCTTCTGCTTCACCTTTACGAAGTAAACCGTGGTCAACAAAAATACATGTTAACTGATCACCGATTGCTTTATGAATTAATACAGCTACAACAGAAGAATCTACACCACCGCTAAGTGCACATAGTACTTTTTTATCACCAACTGTTTCACGAATTTTTTCTAATTCTACTTCAATAAAGTTCTCCATGTTCCAGCCTTCAGAACAACCGCATACGCCGAATACGAAGTTTTTAATTAAATCATTACCGTGCTCAGAGTGACGTACTTCTGGATGGAATTGTACACCGTATAACTGCTTTTCTTCATTGCTCATACCAGCAATTGGACAAGATTCGCTCGTTGCATCTACTACAAAGCCTTCTGGTAAACCTGTTACTAAGTCACCATGGCTCATCCATACAACTTGTTCTTCTGGCAGGTTTGTATATAATTTTGATTCATTCTCTACTTTCAGAACTGCTTTTCCGTACTCACGATGGTTTGCTCGCTCTACTTTTCCACCAAAGTGTTTTGTCATCAGCTGCATGCCGTAACAAATACCAAAAATAGGTAATCCTAGCTCAAAAATTTTCTCATCACAGTGGAATGCATTTTCGCCGTATACACTATTTGGTCCACCAGAGAAAATGATACCTTTTGGATTCATTGCTTTAATTTCTTCCGCAGTAATTGTGTGTGGATGAAGCTCACTGTACACACCGAACTCACGAATGCGACGTGCAATTAATTGGTTGTACTGACTTCCAAAGTCTAAAACGATAATCGTATCGTGCTGTTTTTTCAAAATAATCACCCCAACGTTAATTCTGTATATAAATATTTTCACCAAATTAGGCAAAAAGCATTACCAATATAATAAAAAAAGCCAGTCCCCCACCTCTCGTCTCATAAATAAAGAAAAGGCAGGAGTCTAGCTTTATAAAGATAGTATGTTGCTCTTTATAAACATAAGACGCACTGCCTTCATAGTCAGGTTGTTTACGGTAACCCGGTAGAGACTCTCAAACCATATTATTGAGGATATATGAAGGATTGTTTTATATTATCTTTCTAGATTCTAACAATGAAATATCAATACGGTCAAGAGAGAACACGACAAAATTCTACAGAAATTATATTTCGGTTACGATAAAACCTTTTTTACTATAATTTCGAGAAATTTGATAACAAAAAACACCCATCTCTCGAAAAGAGATGAGTGTTTTAGCGAATAATGAAATTACATCATTCCTGGCATGCCGCCCATTGCACCCATGTCTGGCATTGCCGGTTTATTTTCTTCTGGTTTGTCAGCTACTACTGCTTCTGTTGTTAAGAACATTGCTGCAACAGATGCTGCGTTTTGAAGTGCAGAACGAGTTACTTTTGCTGGGTCTACGATACCAGACTCAAGCATGTTTACCCATTCGCCTGTTGCTGCGTTGAAACCAACACCTACTTTTTCGCCTTTTAGACGTTCTACCACTACAGATCCTTCTAGACCAGCGTTGATTGCGATTTGGCGAACTGGCTCTTCTAATGCACGAAGTACAATGTTGATACCTGTTGCTTCGTCGCCTTCAGCTGCAATAGAAGCTACTTTAGCGTATACATTCATAAGTGAAGTACCGCCACCTGCAACAATACCTTCTTCTACTGCTGCACGAGTTGAGTTAAGTGCATCTTCAATGCGAAGTTTACGTTCTTTTAACTCAGTTTCAGTTGCTGCACCTACTTTAATTACTGCAACGCCACCTGCAAGTTTAGCAAGACGTTCTTGTAATTTTTCACGATCGAATTCAGAAGTTGTTTCTTCTAATTGCGCACGGATTTGACCGATGCGAGCTTCGATTTGTTCAGTGCTTCCTACACCTTCTACGATTGTTGTGTTTTCTTTCGTTACCACAACTTTACCAGCGCGTCCTAAAGACTCAATTGTAGCTGATTTTAAGTCGCGGCCTAGTTCTTCAGTGATTACTTCGCCATCCGTTAAGATTGCGATATCTTCTAACATTGCTTTACGACGGTCACCAAATCCTGGAGCTTTAACAGCTACTACATTGAATGTACCGCGAAGTTTGTTTACTACTAATGTAGCTAACGCTTCACCTTCTACATCTTCAGCGATAATAAGAAGTGGTTTACCTTGTTGTACCACTTGTTCTAACACTGGTAAGATCTCTTGAATGTTAGAAATCTTTTTGTCAGTAATTAAGATATATGGGTTATCAAGAACTGCTTCCATTTTGTCAGAATCAGTAATCATGTAAGGAGATGCATATCCACGATCAAATTGCATACCTTCTACTACATCTAATTCTGTTGTGAATCCTTTAGATTCTTCTAATGTAATAACGCCATCATTACCAACGCGTTCCATCGCTTCTGCAATTAATTGACCTACTTCTTCGTCAGCAGCAGAAATAGCCGCTACTTGTGCGATAGAAGATTTACCTTCAATTGGCTTAGAAATTGTTTTTAACTCTTCTACTGCTGTAGCAACAGCTTTTTCAATACCTTTGCGAAGACCCATTGGGTTTGCACCAGCTGTTACGTTTTTCAAACCTTCACGAATCATAGCTTGTGCTAATACAGTTGCAGTTGTTGTTCCGTCACCAGCTACATCATTTGTTTTGCTAGCAACTTCTGCTACTAATTTTGCACCCATGTTTTCAAAAGCATCTTCTAATTCAATTTCTTTTGCGATTGTTACACCGTCATTTGTAATAAGTGGTGAACCAAATTTTTTCTCAAGTACAACGTTGCGACCTTTTGGTCCAAGTGTTACTTTTACTGCGTTTGCAAGAGTGTCGACACCGCGAAGCATCGAACGACGTGCTTCTTCACTAAATTTAATATCTTTTGCCATAATATTGACCCCCTTGGATTTTTTAAATATATAATTAACCGATAACTGCTAAAATGTCACTTTCGCGTAAAATCAAGTAGTCTGTACCTTCATATTTCACTTCAGTACCTGCATATTTTGAGAAGATGATACGATCGCCTGCTGCTACCTCTAAAGCAACACGCTCACCATTTTCAAGCACTCGCCCAGTACCTACTGCAATAACTTTACCCTCTTGTGGTTTTTCTTTTGCAGTGTCTGGTAATACAATACCGCTTGCTGTTTTTTCTTCCGCTTGAACAAGTTCAATTACAACGCGATCACCTAATGGCTTTAGCATGAACAATAACCTCCTCATTTTTCTATGTAAATTCTTTTATTAGCACTCAAGTCTACCGAGTGCTAACACACTTATAATAATAAATAATCTCAATTTCTTTTGCAAGTAAAAAAATCATAATTTTTTCTCAAATCACGATATAAACTTTTCTACAAAGCATCATTTTTTATAGAACTCTATATATGAATCAACGTTTCTACCTATCGTATGTTACAATAGGAAAGATACCATAAGTTGTTTTCTCTATTCGAACACCTTTTTCCTGTCTCCTATTTTATTTTTAAATAAAATTTTTTCATAAAAGCAGTACTTACATAATATTCGACTGGCTGATTACATGTAATCCGGCCTGATCTCATAAGATAAAATTAGAAAGGATGGTTATCCCACTTGAAAAAACAATATTGGTGGATTGTCGTTACATACATTGTTATGCAGTTATCAGGAATCATTGGCTTGCCCCTTCTCGCAAAAACTGGTCTATACGATAATAGAGGATTTACAGGTGAAGAAAAAATTCAACTTCTAACCGGTCATTGGGCTATTATTAGCTTCTTTATCGCATTATGTATTGTATTGTTATTACTTAGAACCGATATTCGCGATAGACATTTGGATACAAAACGCTCGAATATCCCTGCGACAATTGGTTGGATTTTTATTGGCTTCTTTATGGCATTTTTTGCTCAAACAATTGCAGGTGTCATCGAGATGCATGTACTAGGTATTAAGCCTGGCTCTGAAAATACCGCACATTTAATGGAAATTGCAAGAACGACTCCATGGTTCCTTATTGTTATCTCAATAATAGGACCTATTTTAGAAGAAATTGTATTTAGAAAGATTTTATTTGGTACATTATATAAAAAGTTCAACTTCTTTATCGCAGCAATTATTAGTTCGCTTGTGTTTGCTGCTATCCATTTTGATTTTACACACTTATTAATATACACTGCTATGGGCCTTGTGTTTGCCTTTTTATATGTGCAAACGCGTCGAATTATCGTTCCGATTATGGCTCATGTTGGAATGAATACAGTAGTCGCAGTAGTTCAAGTTTTCGTAAGTAATAACGAACAAATACAAGAGCTAATGAAACAAGCTGAAAAAATGCAAGGCTTTATCGGAGGATTTTTAACATGAGAAATTCACCTTTGTTCATGGCAGCACTATATTTCCTTCTTGGCTGCATCTTTGTAGTCTTTGCTATCATGAAAGCAACAGATACTGTTTGGAACATCTGGACAATACTGTTCGCTGCTATGGCAACAATTGACTTTAATCTAGCACTTCGATTGATTTTAGTTAAATTCATAAAGAAAAAACAGTAAAACGCAGAGGGATTCCTCTGCGTTTTACTGTGGATAATTTTTCAGAAAATAAACAAGCGTTTGTAATTCTACTGCTAAATCAATATGATGAATCCTTATTTTTTCTGATACATTTAACCGTGCCGGTGTAAAATTCAAAATACCGTGTACACTTGTATAAGCCAATCGATCTGCTACAGCTTGTGCAACGTTAGCAGGTACTGTTAGTATTGCCACTTGTATATCATTCGTTAGTCGCTCTTCCAATTCATCCAAATGATATACAGGAATTCCTCCGATTTCTTTTCCCACTTTCTCTTCATCGACATCAAATGCCATTTCAATTTTCGTATTATTATTTTTTGTGAAATTGTAATGTAAGAAAGCGGTCCCTAAATTCCCTACTCCAATAAGTGCCACGCGTGTTATATCATCTTGATCAAGCGTTTCACGGAAAAATGATAATAAATAGTTTACATTATATCCATATCCTTTTTTCCCTAACGCTCCAAAATATGAGAAATCTCTTCGAATTGTTGCGGAATCTACCTTCACCGCTTCACTCAATTCTGCTGATGAAACACGTTGCTTACCAGAAAGAGATAAATTTTGGATAAATCGATAGTATAGAGGCAATCTTTTGGCTGTGGCCTGCGGAATCTTTTGCTGATCCATATAACCTCTCCTCTCTTCCTATCTTTGTTCGTATACTTGGAATAAATACAAAAGTTTAGCACTTATAACATTCCTTGTATAATAAAGAAAGAAAGAAAAACTCTCTTTATTTTAAACTATACACTATTTTTAGTATGATTGAGAAATATAAACTTGGCAAAGTTAAGAATTTATTTGAGGTGAAAACATTGATTTTATTACAAGTGAATGGGCTTTCAAAATTATATGGTGCTGAAACAATTCTAGCTCATATTAAATTGGAAGTTCAAACAAAAGACCGTATTGCACTAGTCGGCCGAAACGGTGCTGGAAAATCTACATTATTAAAAATAATCGCTGGAGAATTGTCTTATGATAGCGGTGAAATAATAAAGCCGAAAGATGTTTCAATTGGCTACCTAGCTCAAAATACTGGATTAGAAACTTCTTTAACAATTTGGGATGAGATGCTAACTGTCTTCACACATTTACAGGAAATGGAGAAAAGACTGCGAAGGTTAGAGCATGAGATGGGATTAGAAGAAAACTTCTCAAATGCTGTCGTCTACGAAAAATTACTTCGTGAGTATGATCAGCTACAGTTAGATTATAAAAATCAAGGTGGTTATCAATATGAAGCTGATATTCGCTCAATTGTAAGCGGGCTCGGTTTCCCACCTGAAACACACCAAACAACCATTTCCACATTAAGCGGTGGACAAAAAACAAGATTAGCTCTTGGAAAATTATTATTAACGCGCCCTGATTTACTCATATTAGATGAACCGACCAACCATTTAGATATTGATACATTAACGTGGTTGGAGCAATACTTACAAGGATATCCTGGTGCGATCTTAATCGTTTCTCATGACCGTTACTTTTTAGATAAACTTGTTACTCAAGTATATGAAATTTCTAATAAAGAAAGTAGACGATATGTTGGCAACTATAGTAAATATTTAGAGTTAAAAGCTGCACAATATGAGCAAGAAATGAAACGCTACGAGAAACAACAAGAAGAGATCGCAAAACTTGAAGACTTTGTTCAAAAAAACATTGCACGCGCCTCTACAACGAAGCGGGCGCAAAGTCGACGCAAACAGTTGGAGCGAATGGAATTACTTACTAGACCCGTCGGAGATTCCAAATCCGCCTCGTTCCATTTCGATATTGAAAAACAAAGCGGGAATGATGTCCTCCAATTAAAAGATGTTTCAATTGGCTATGATGAGAATCCTATTATCAAACATGTAAATATGCGTTTAACTCGTGGCGATAGCGTGGCGCTAGTTGGGCCGAATGGAATTGGGAAATCTACATTATTAAAATCTATTGTGAACAAGTTACAAACATTACATGGCGAGATTTCTTTTGGTTCAAATGTATCTGTTGGATATTATGATCAAGAACAAGCAAACTTAACATCATCTAAGCGTGTGTTAGATGAACTATGGGATGATTATCCGCTAGCGCCAGAAAAAGAAATTCGTACACTACTTGGTAATTTTTTATTTACAGGTGATGATGTATTAAAGCCAGTCTCTTCTCTTAGCGGTGGGCAAAAAGCTCGATTAGCCCTAGCAAAATTAATGATGCAAAAGGCAAACTTATTAATTCTCGATGAACCAACCAACCATCTTGATTTAAATAGTAAAGAAATTCTGGAAAATGCATTAATTGATTATCCAGGAACCCTTTTATTCGTATCTCATGATCGCTATTTCATTAACCGTGTCACAACTACAGTCGTTGAGTTATCAACAGACGGTGCAAAAGAATATTTAGGCGACTATGATTACTATATTGAAAAGAAAAATGAAATGATTGAGCGTGCAGAATTTGCACAAAAAGAAGCAGAAATTTCTATTCCCAAAAACTTTGCACAAGAAAAGTTAAGCTATATGGAAGAAAAAGAACGTAAAAAGTTAGAACGTCAACGGATGCGAAAAATTGAGGAACTGGAGCAAAACATTTCTAAACTAGAAGAAGCAATCGAAGAATTAGAAGCTCAGCTCTGTCTGCCTGAAGTATATACAGACTACGAACGTGCAAGTGAAGTTACAGCAGCGAAACAAAACCTTCAAGAACAATTAGAAAAACATATGGGAGAATGGGAAAAATTACATATGTAACCTCTCCATTTATCCCACTATTTATGAGCAGTAAGATTCTCACCTTAAGATTCAGAAAGAAACAAGGAAAATCGGTGAGAATAAGTTGTCCATAACGGTCTAATTGCTGCGGATCTTTAAATAAGGTAGCTACATATTCTTGAGCTACCTTATTTTTTTACCTGCTCGAAGCAACTTTGTGTCATCAGATATCTTACCTATTCTTTTCTATCCACAACATTATACACATATCCACCTTTATAAAATAAAAGCTAAAGTCACTTTTCCACATTATCCACAAATACACAAAAAGTTATCAACATTTTATATTCACAATAAAACCCACATTATCAACAGATAATGTGGGTTTTATCCACAACTTGTGGTTAATTTTGTGTATAACTAATCTTCTATATTTAAACCCGGGTTTGCATTTAATGCGAACGTAGCACGCTTCCCTTGCTTATACGCAATAGTACCTGCCGCTGCAATCATCGCTGCATTATCAGTGCATAACGATAATGGAGGAATAATAAGCTCTATATTTTCTTTTTGTGCAAATTCTTCCTCTAATCGTGTACGAAGTCCTTTATTTGCTGCTACACCACCTGCTAAAAGCACTTGCTTTACATGATATGCTTCAGCTGCACGCACAGCTTTTGTTACCAATACATCTATTACACTTGCTTGGAAACTTGCCGCTAAATCTTCTGGAGCAATTTCTTCCCCGCGCTGTTTGGCGTTATGCACAGTGTTAATAACTGCTGATTTTAATCCACTAAAGCTAAAATCATATGAATCCGGCTCTAACCACGCACGTGGTAAGTCGATCGTTGGTTGCCCTTCATGAGCAAGGCGATCGATATGGGGACCACCTGGATACGGCATAGATAGTGTACGTGCAACCTTGTCATAAGCTTCCCCAGCTGCATCATCTCTTGTTTCACCAATGACTTCAAACGAACCATGCTCTTTCATATAAACAAGCTCTGTATGTCCTCCTGAAACTACAAGTGATAACAATGGAAATTCTAGCTCTTTAACTAAGCGATTTGCATAAATATGGCCGGCAATATGATGGACGCCAACAAGAGGAATATTATGAGCAAAAGCAATCGCTTTAGCTGCATTTACACCGATTAAAAGGGCGCCTACTAATCCCGGTCCTTCCGTCACTGCAATTGCATCAATATCTTCAAAAGAGAGATTTGCCTCTTTTAGTGCCTCTTCTAACACAACTGTAATTTGTTCAACGTGGTGGCGAGACGCAATTTCAGGTACAACGCCGCCAAAGCGCTTATGACTTTCTATTTGCGAAGCAACAACATTCGCTACTATTTCTGTTCCATTTTTCACAACTGCTACAGCTGTTTCATCACAGCTTGTCTCAATACCAAGTATAATCGTATTTTTTTCCATTATAAATTCACCCACATTACAAGACCATCTTCATAATTGTCTGTATAGTATCGTTTTCGAATTCCACCATTTTGGAATCCGTACTTCCGGTATAACTGTTTTGCTACTTCATTTGACACACGAACTTCGAGTGTCATTGTTTTCGCTCCCATTTCCTTTGCTTGTTTCATTACCTCTTGAAGCAGTGCATCTCCAAGTTTTTGGCCACGATATTCTGGTAAAATGGCTATATTGGTTATATGTGATTCATCAATAATAATCCACAATCCACAGTATCCAACTACTAAACCATCTTTTTCAACTACAATATACTGTGAATATTCATTCATTGTTAATTCACGGTAAAATGCATCAGCAGTCCAAGGAGTTGGGAAAGACGCTTCTTCAATCGCTACCACTTGAGCAATATCATCAGTTGTCATCTTTCTAAATGTAATACCCATTTTAATATCTCCTATTTCTTTTGGCTTTCTAACCATTTGGTCTCCGCTTCAGCTAAACGCAAATAGCTCGGTACAAATGTATGTACATTTTGCTCTTCTTTTTGTAAACCTAAAAATGCAAGTTCACTCGGTCTTGGATTATTCTTTGTAAAAGGAGCAAATATCGCTTGATCACCTAGATGCTCTACAATTGTTTTCTGATGCATTTTCACATCGTTACCAATAAATAAAACAGGTTGTTTTTTCTCTTTCAACATTTGTAACCAATCTACAATTAGAACAATACGATCATCTTCTATAGAAGTTAACTGTTCTTTCTCGTATGTATATAATCCTGTATAAATTTGTCCACGTCGGCCATCAAATAAAGGGCAAATAAGACCTTGGAAATTCGCTCCGTTCGCTGCTATCACTTCTAAACTAGATACGCCAACAATTGGTATTTGTAATGACCATGCTAATGTTTTGGCAACTGTTACACCAATACGCACACCTGTATACGATCCTGGACCAGCTGCTACAACAATCTTATTTAGTTCTTTCGGTTTGACATTACATTCCTTTAAAAGTTGATCTACAGCTGGCATAAGGCGTATAGAATGATTCTTTGTTAAATTTGTAATGATTTCCCCGATAACAGTATCTCCCTCAATAAGAGAAACACCCATTACGTAATTTGAAGTATCAATTGCTAGTACTTTCATTTTGTAATAGCTCCTCACATAATCTAATATAGCGGTCTCCTTCTGGTTCTAATACAATCTTTCTTGTATCATTTCCAGCATGAAATATGCTAATTTTTAATTTTTCATTTGGTAAATATGGCTCTATTAAGTGAGCCCATTCTACAACTGTTACCCCTTCACCAAAAAAGTACTCATCAAATCCTAAATCTTCTTCGCTTTCCGCTAAACGGTATACATCCATATGATATAGTGGTAATCTCCCTTTATACTCTTTAATAATGTTGAAAGTTGGGCTATTTACCACTCGCTTCACACCAAGACCTTTTGCAAGTCCCTTTGTAAATGTAGTTTTACCCGCTCCAAGATCGCCTTCTAAAATGAATACATCTTGCGCTGTAACAAGTTTTCCAAGCTTTTCTGATAATTGCTGTGTTTCTTCAGACGAAGTTGTTGTAACTTCATATTTATTCAAAGGTTTCACCTACTTTACTTACAATATTCTCTGCTCTTTATTATACAGGCATTTTGAACATATAAAAAAGACCTTAGGAGTATTCCTAAGGATTAGTTTGACTGTCTCTATAAGTTTTCTTAAAAATAAATAAAAAAATACGAAACAATCTGTTTCGTTCTTTTCTTTGTATAAAATGGCGGTCCCGACCGGGGTCGAACCGGCGATCTCCTGCGTGACAGGCAGGCATGTTAACCACTACACCACGGGACCATTTGGTTGCGGGGACAGGATTTGAACCTGCGACCTTCGGGTTATGAGCCCGACGAGCTACCAGACTGCTCCACCCCGCGATGATATAAAGCTTGGCGACGTCCTACTCTCACAGGGGCAAGGCCCCAACTACCATCGGCGCTAGAGAGCTTAACTTCCGTGTTCGGTATGGGAACGGGTGTGACCTCTCTGCCATCATCA
>NZ_JAKUDY010000027.1:0-14898 GCF_022662635.1 Bacillus cereus group sp. BfR-BA-01522
CAAACTCTCCAATAAAGTTTGTCTAGCATCATAAATAAAAATTGACGTTTCACGTTGTTTGTTTCGTTTAGTTTTCAAAGTTCAATATCGCGTTTTAGCGACTCTTATAATATAACATTTTTCATCCATCTCGTCAACTTCTTTTTTATTTCGTCGTTGACGACGCTTATTAATTTACCATATTAATAAGCATTAGGTCAATACTTTTTTTACTTTTTTACATACCAAAATAAATTATCCTGGCATGATATACAATTTAATAATAACTAAAGCAAAGATACCCGGTATTCCTAACAAGCTAGAAACAGAAGCTGTACCAACATTAATTGGGAGATGGAAATCGAAATACGTCCCGATTATATTCACAATAAATAATAAAGTGACCCCGATGATCACTCTCGCAACTACTTTGCCAATAAAACGTATCGGTTTCAATGAAGCACCAAAAATCAACAAAATAAAGACTAAAGTAAGAATGCTTACAATAACGAGTGTAGAATTCATTTTCTCCCTCCTCAAATACAATTCATACACTTTATTTGTATGGGACAAGAGATAAAAAAAGAACTTTCAATTTTGGAAAACACCTCTACCAAAAAAGCACCTCCGTTACGAAAGTATGATTAATAGCTAGAAACAAAAAAGAAGATAACCATATAGTAAACGGCTATCTTCTTTTTATTTTCCCAAGAACTTTTCTATTGTTCTCATGATACTCTACAACTCTTTTACCATTGTTCCATTTTTACAGGACGACGTTTTGCTTCTTTTAATAAGAAAAAATATTTTGCCTCTGCTATTTTTAAAGAACAAATTACATCTTGGGACGGTTCGACACTTTGTTCTACCATCCGTTTTTGACGTAACCATTCATTCTTCACTTTTTCTAACAGTACAATTAATTTATCATCATATTCTTTACGCAATTTCCCCTTTTTTTGAAAAAACATTTCTGGTTCTCCTTTTATACTTCTCTACGACCTTCAAGAGCCTTAGATAAAGTCACTTCATCTGCATACTCTAAATCTCCACCTACCGGGAGGCCATGAGCAATACGTGTTACTTTTATACCAGTTGGTTTTAAAAGACGAGAAATATACATTGCTGTAGCTTCTCCTTCAATATTTGGGTTTGTCGCTAAAATAACTTCTTGTACTGTTTCATCCTGTAATCTCTTTAAAAGTTGCGGAATATTAATGTCCTCAGGTCCAATTCCTTCCATCGGAGAAATCGCACCACGCAACACATGATACACCCCTTGATATTCTTTCATTTTTTCCATTGCGATGACATCCTTTGGTTCCTGCACAACACAAACAACCGATTGATCACGATGAGAGTCATCGCAAATATAACAAGGATCACGGTCCGTAATGTGACCACAAACAGAACAATATGTTAAATTTCTCTTTGCATTCACAAGTGATTTCGCAAAATCTAATACATCATCTTCCTTCATGTCTAGCACGAAGAATGCCAAACGAACGGCTGTCTTTGGTCCAATTCCTGGCAGTTTCATAAAGCTATCAATAAGCTTTGATATCGGCTCTGGATAATGCATATGTCAATATCCTCCTACTAGAACAATCCACCTGGTAAGTTCAACCCTTTTGTAAATTGGCCCATTGTAGCATTAGAAAGTTCTTCCGCTTTTTTTAGTGCATCATTTGTTGCAGCTAATACAAGGTCTTGTAACATTTCAATATCTTCTGGATCTACAACTTCTTCTTTCATTTTCACATCAAGGATTTGCTTATGGCCATTTGCAATAACTGTTACCATACCGCCACCAGCTGTACCTTCAACTTGTTTTTCACCAAGTTCCTCTTGTGCTTTCGCCATTTGTTTTTGCATTTTTTGCATTTGTTTCATCATATTATTCATATTTCCCATTCCGCCACGCATCATAATAAATTCCTCCTAAACATTCTTATTCTTTTATTTCAATTAGTTGTTGCCCTACTAATTTTACAGCCTCTTCTATGAGAGGATCCACCCTTTGTTCCTTTGATTCCTCTGAGTTTCCGCCTTCACGTTGTAAAAATTCTTCACGGATTTTTCCCCAATGATCTTTCGGAATTGCAATCATATTTAATCTTTTACCGACCAATTCAAATAGAATCTGTTCTACGGTATCCATCGCTTCACGGTTCTCACTTGCCATTTTACAATGAATCTCGTACTGGAAGGCTAAGACATATGAATCCTCAGATGCTGCAACTGGTTCACTATTTTCTAATAACACGGCAAATGCTACTTTGTTGTAAGATTTCAATCTCCCTAGTAACTCGCCCCATATAGACTTTAGTTGTTCTAAATCTTGGCGTTTCGCTTGCTTTAACACTTCATGTACACGGCCAACAGGAATTTTCATATTTCCTGTTCGCACTGGTTTTGGTGCTGTACGAGTTTCTCTTACTTCCTGCTGGACACCAGCAGGAACACCATTCTTTTTCACATCTGCTAGCTCTTTTTCCAGCTGTTGCATTCTGTTTATAATTGCTTGTAGGCGGTCAGTTCCATTTGCTTGCACCATAAATTGCTGACAAAGTTGAACCATAACCACCTCTAGGAAAATTCGTGGATGATTTGTCCATTTCATTTCCTGTTGCCCCTTGCTAAGCGTATGAATGATTTCATAAATCACTTCAGGCCGCATAGCCTCACTTAACATACGAAACTGATCGTCTACAATGACCCGTTCTAGCATATGTTCTAATTGTGGTGAAGTTTGATATAAGAGCATATCCCGATAGTAATAAATAAAGTCTTCCATAAAACGAACAGGATCTTTTCCTTTACTCATCATATCATCAATAATACGTAACGCTCTCGATACATCATTATCACGTATACACTCTACAAGATTACCTAAATATTGTTGTGAAACAGAACCTGTTACGGCTAAAACATCCTCAGTCGTAACTATTTCATCACTATAAGAAATAGCTTGGTCAATTATACTAAGTGCGTCGCGCATTCCACCTTCAGCAGCACGCGCAACAATTTGCAACGCTTCATTTTCTACCTTTGTACCTTCGTTTGTTACAACAGTTTCTAATCTCTCTACGATATCATGAACTGATATTTTTCGAAATTCGAAACGTTGACACCTTGAAATAATTGTCGGTGGAATTTTATGAGGTTCTGTTGTTGCTAAAATAAAGATAACATGTTGTGGGGGTTCTTCTAATGTTTTCAAAAGTGCATTAAAAGCTCCCATAGAAAGCATGTGAACTTCATCGATAATGTATACTTTATATTTCACTGCACTTGGGGCATATTTTACCTTATCTCTAATATCTCGAATTTCATCTACACCGTTATTTGAAGCCGCATCAATTTCTAATACATCCGAAATAGATCCTTGTGTAATGCCTAAGCATGCAGGACATTCATTACAAGGTTCAGCTACTGGGGCATGCTCACAGTTAATTGCCTTAGCAAATACTTTTGCAATTGTTGTTTTACCTGTCCCCCTAGGACCAGAAAACAAATAAGCATGCGAAGCTTTTTCTTGAAGAAGGGCATTTTGCAACGTTTTTGTTACGTGCTTTTGACCGACTACATCTGCAAACTTTTGCGGTCTCCATGTTCGGTATAACGCTTGGTATGACACGAAAATACGGCCTCCCTCAAAGGTTATTATCTTGTATATTATAACCCATTCTGTTTATAGATTCCAAAAGTTATTTTTTATACAAAAAACCCACCTTTTATAAAAAGATGGGTTCCATATACATATGTAACTGCCGTGCACCTTCTGTCGATTACGTACCATAAGCGTTACTCAAGCAGTTAGCTCAGTTCAGGCACTCCTACGGCACACGAGATAACCCGCTTATTGCTGCTTCCTTCCGGACCTGACAAGGTTCACGGGGTCTCGTTGCGTAGGACCCAAACGTCAACACCACTTACTTAAGGCAGGCCTTACAGTAACATAACCTCGAGAAGGGATTCGGCCTCGCTAGAGCGGATTGCGAGTACAGGGCACCGCTACCTCCCCGCTTAGCACGGCAAAGTTAAAACCAATATTCGGTTGCCTTAAACAAGGCACTATCAGTATAACTTGTTTTTTTGTAAAATGCAAATGTGTTAACAACTTGTTTTATTATCAATTTTTTTCTGTTCTTTTCTTTTCCTACGAAGTTCTCTAAAGAAGCTTGTTAATAGCGCTCCGCACTCTTCCTTCATTACACCTGAGACAACTTCACATTGATGATTAAAACGTTCATCTGTTAAAAGATTCATTAAAGTACCAGCACATCCACCTTTTGGATCACTTGCACCATATACTACACGCTTCACACGTGATAAAACAATTCCACCTGCACACATCGGACATGGCTCCAAGGTTACATATAATGTTGCATGTTCTAAACGCCATGTTCCCAAAGCTTTACAAGCCTTATCTATAGCCAACAACTCCGCATGAGCAATCGATCTTTGTTCTGTCTCCCTTAAGTTATGAGCGCTACTAATTACTTTGCCATCTAACACAAGTACAGCTCCAATTGGAACTTCCTCTATCTTCTCCGCTTTCTTCGCTTCTTCTATTGCCAGCTTCATAAAATACATATCTTGTTCCATAACACAGTCCTCTCTAATCACTATTACAATATAGTTTCATCCAATTCCCATATACATACTGGATAACTTTTAAGCATTCAATCCATTCTAAAGAAAAAAAGAAGGATGATTACAAATGAAAAATACAGCTCTACTCATTATCGATATGATTAATGATTTCAACTTCTCCGAAGGACCTATTCTAGCTAAAAAGTGCGAGATGCTAGCAACATCTATCCTACATTTAAAACAGAACTTGAAAACATTAGGTTACCCTATTATTTATATAAACGATCATTATCAGTTGTGGAGATCAGATATTAACCAACTAATTTCTCATTGTACAAATCCATACAGCAAGAACATTATACAAATGATTTCCCCTGAACCAGATGATTATGTTTTTATTAAACCACATTACTCTGCATTTTATGAAACACCATTAAACTCTTTATTAGGTTACTTAAAAATTGAAAACCTCATTATCACAGGGGTAGCTGGAAATATATGCATCCTTTTTACGGCTAATGATGCTCATATGAGAAATTATAACCTCTACATACCAGAGGACTGCATCGCTTCTAATTCTGATCAAGATAATATACATGCCTTAAAAATCATGAAAACAACATTAAAGGCAAATATTATGCCTTCGTCTCAATTCAAATTAACTAAACCGCCATTGACTTTCTAACTTTTTATAACAAATTAGCCCTTTTGCTCTCCTCTTATGCTACAATAATCCTGTTTTGTGTTTTTATATGGCAGGAAATTATAGACTGAAAGGAGGAAACAGCGTGACCGAAGTACCATTTATTACGGTTGAAGGACCAATTGGTGTTGGAAAAACTTCACTAGCGAAGGAAATTTCAACTCACATGCAACTCCACTTACTCAAAGAAATTGTTGATGAAAATCCCTTCTTAGGAAAATTTTATGAAGATATTGAAGAATGGAGTTTTCAAACAGAAATGTTCTTTCTATGTAACAGATACAAACAATTGGAAGACATTAATAAAAAATACTTAAATCAACATAAGCCAGTAGTAGCAGATTATCATATATTTAAAAATTTAATCTTTGCATCTCGTACATTAAAGGACGTTCAATATGAAAAGTACTTGCGAATTTATCGTATTCTTACACAGGATATGCCCGTGCCAAATGTCATCGTATACTTAACTGCAAGTCTTGAAACACTGCAAAAAAGAATTGCCATGCGCGGAAGAGAATTCGAAAAAAATATAGATCCAAATTACTTATTACAGCTTACTCAAGATTATGAAATAGCAATGGAAGCTTTTCAAAAGGATCATCCAGATATTCCTGTATTGAAATTTAATGGAGATAACATAGATTTCATAAAAAATGCTGATGACTTACATGTAATTTTATCCACTCTCCAAAATACACTCTCAAAGGGGACGAAATAGCAATGAATTTCAGGCAAAAATACGATATACCCAATGATGCAGTAATTACTATCGCTGGAACTGTCGGTGTAGGAAAATCAACAATGACCACAGCACTTGCTAATGCTTTAAGCTATCGAACATCATTTGAAAAGGTAGATTCAAATCCTTACTTAGACAAATTTTATGATGATTTTACACGTTGGAGTTTTCATTTACAAGTTTATTTCTTAGCAGAGCGATTTAAAGAACAAAAAAAAATTTTTGAATATGGCGGAGGCTTTATCCAAGATCGTTCTATTTATGAAGACACTGGCATTTTCGCGAAGATGCACTATGAAAAAGGGACAATGACAGAAACAGATTATGAAACATATAAAAGCCTGTTTGATGCAATGGTAATGACACCTTATTTTCCGCATCCAGACCTATTAATTTATTTAGAAGGTTCTTTTGATGATATTGTTGATCGTATTCAAAAAAGGGGACGCCCGATGGAGCAACAAACACCAATTGAATATTGGAAGGAAATGCATGAGCGTTATGAAAATTGGATTAATAACTTTAACTCCTGCCCTGTCCTACGTTTAAATATTAATGAATACGATGTTCTACAAGATGAAAATTCCATTGAACCAATTATTAAGAAAATCGGACATTTCTTAAACCAAACACATAGACTTGTAAAATAAAAAAACCCGTGCAAATGCACGGGTTTTCCTATTAACTTATTTTTTCCTTTTTGTCGGAGCAATAATTTCACTCTCTGTCTTCCCAGCGTTAATACGCTGACGAACCGTACTTGTACTAATATCGTATGCTTCTGCAATCTCTTTAACAGTCATTTCTTTCCCATTAATCATTGCCGTTAATACCTTACCAGTACGCTTTGGAGTTGCTGCCTTTTTGGTCGCTTTCTTTGGTGCTTCTTTTTTTACATTACAAGTACAACCACAAAGCTTACGGAATGTTTCATCACTTATAATGCAAGATACATTCGCACCACTATTTAAAATTCTATCGTTCTTACAAACCGGACATTGTACATAATATAAAGTTTTTCCATCTAAAGGAAATGTTTGTATAATAAGATCCATGTTGACTCCTTTCATATCTATGAAGATAATCATCGGAATATGAGTGTTTCATAAGGCAATATTAACCTTACATCATACTTTCTGATTGGTTTTAAAATAAAAACTCGTTACGTGTTGGTAACGAGTTCTCCAATCTCCACTTATATGCGCTGTTGTCAATTATATCTGGAGGAGGTAGAGGGATTCGAACCCCCGCGCGACTCTCGCCGCCTGTCGGTTTTCAAGACCGATCCCTTCAGCCAGACTTGGGTATACCTCCATATTGACATCAAATATAATAACAAAAGAAAAACAGTTAGTCAACCCTAGTATTATAAATTATGAGGAAAGGAAAATATAATCTATATTTTCCTTTCCTTTCATGTTATTACTGACAACAACTGAAATTACCAATCACTCATACCGATGAAAGTATTCATTTATTTAATAACTGTTTTTCCTCCCATATAAGGACGAAGAACTTCTGGAATTATAATTGTACCATCTTCTTGCTGATAATTTTCTAAAATCGCTGCAACTGTACGGCCAATCGCAAGACCTGAACCATTCAATGTATGAACTGGTTCTGGTTTCGCATTAGGTTCACGACGGAAACGAATATTTGCACGTCTTGCCTGGAATGCTTCGAAATTACTGCAAGAAGAGATCTCACGGTACGTATCATAGCTTGGCAGCCATACTTCGATATCATATTTCTTTGCTGCTGTAAATCCTAAATCTCCTGTACACATGCTCATAACACGATATGGCAACTCTAATAATTGTAACACGCGTTCCGCATCATTTGTTAATTTTTCTAATTCCTCATAAGACTCTTCTGGTTTAACAAACTTTACAAGCTCTACTTTATTAAATTGATGTTGACGAATTAAACCGCGTGTATCACGTCCAGCTGAACCTGCCTCAGAACGGAAACAAGAGCTAAATGCAGCATAACGAATTGGCAATTGCTCGGCACTTAAGATTTCATCACGGTGCATATTTGTTACTGGAACTTCAGCTGTAGGGATTAAGAAGTAATCTTCACTTTCGATAAGGAATGCATCTTCTTCAAACTTCGGAAGTTGACCTGTTCCTGTCATACTTGCACGGTTTACCATGTATGGAGGTAAAACCTCTTCATACCCATGCTCTTCTGTGTGAAGGTCAAGCATGAAGCTAATTAAAGCACGTTCTAATCTAGCTCCTGCACCCTTATAAAATACGAAACGACTTCCTGTTACTTTACCTGCGCGTTCAAAATCTACAATACCTAAATCAGTCGCAAGATCCCAATGTGGTTTTGGCTCAAAGTTAAATTCTTTTACTTCTCCCCAAGTACGCACTACCACGTTATCATCTTCTGTTTCACCAACAGGTGTAGATTCATGTGGAATATTTGGAATAGAAAGCATTAATCTTTCTAAATCCTCTTCTACTTCGCGTAGCTCATTATCAAGACCCTTTATTTTTTCTCCTACTTCACGCATCTCTAAAATTAATGCTTCTGCATCTTTCTTTTCACGCTTTAACATAGAAATTTGTTGAGATACTTCATTACGTTTACTTTTTAGTTCCTCTGTTTGAACAAGCAACTCTCTTCTTTTTGTATCTAATTCTTCAAAACACTCAAAATCAGCTAAGTCTTCGCCTCTATGCTGCAACTTTTCTTTTACTTCTTCAAAATTGGCACGTAAAAATTTAATATCAAGCACCTGTAAACTCCTCCTTTTATTTTATAAAATACAAAAACTCCCGTCCCTATAAAAGGGACGGGAGTTAACCCGCGTTGCCACCCTAGTTGAAAACAACTCTGTTTTCCTCTCAAGTAGAAATAACGGCTCTTCACCGGAAATGCTTACTAATCATAAAGATATTCCACATTTCACTCCAGGATGGATTCACAAATCGTTTCTATCGGTTTCCACCAACCACCGACTCTCTGTCAAGAAACACTATTTGTTACTATTTCCTATCAACACGCTAATTTTATAAAATTGTTACCATCAATTTACTATAATCTTACACAAGTTGCAAGTTACTTATACAACTTTCTTCATTTTTGCTTCTTCTACCATCTCTACAAAATACGCTGTAACACGATAATCATCTGTTAACTCTGGATGGAAAGAAGCAGCCAAAAATGGCCCTTGTTTCACTGCAACCATTCGACCATTGTGCATAGAAAGAACTTCTACATCATCAGCTATATCAACGACATACGGCGCTCGAATAAATACACCTGTAAAATCTTCTCCTACACCTTTAATCGAAAGTGTAGCTTCGAAGCTATCCTTTTGACGACCAAATGCATTGCGTTCTACTGTAATATCCATTGCACCAATATGCGCTTCTTCATAACCAATCAGTTTATTTGCAAGTAAAATCATACCTGCACATGTACCAAACATCGGCTTTCTAGAACGCGCAAATTCACGAAGTGGTTCCATAAAATGATACTTATCAATGAGACGACGCATTGTTGTACTTTCACCGCCTGGTAAAATAAGCCCATCAATTTCTTGAAGTTGTTCTACTTGTTTTACAACTACAGCTTCTGCACCGCTTGCTTCAATTGCTTTTACATGCTCTCGAACTGCTCCTTGAAGACCTAACACACCGATTTTTACCATTTTTAAATCTCCTTTAATTACCAACCGCGTTCTTGCATACGTTGTTCTGGTAATAGTGTTGAAATTTCAACGCCCTTCATTGCATCACCTAATCCTTTAGAAAGATTTGCAATTAACTCATAATCTTCATAATGTGTGGTTGCTTCAACAATTGCACGTGCAAACTTTTCAGGGTTTTCTGATTTAAAAATACCAGAACCTACGAACACACCATCTGCACCAAGCTGCATCATTAATGCCGCATCTGCTGGCGTTGCTACACCTCCTGCTGCAAAGTTTACAACTGGAAGACGCCCAAGACGTTTAATTTCAAGTAAAACTTCATAAGGAGCACCAGTATTTTTAGCATATGTCATAAGTTCGTCTTCACGAAGATTCGCAACTTGACGGATTTCTGCATTGACTTGACGCATATGACGAACTGCTTCTACGATATTTCCCGTTCCAGGTTCACCTTTTGTTCGAAGCATAGAAGCCCCCTCTGCAATACGACGCGCAGCTTCTCCAATATCACGACATCCACATACAAATGGAACAGTGTAATCACGTTTATTTAAATGGTATACTTCATCAGCTGGAGTTAACACTTCACTCTCATCAATATAGTCTACCCCTAATGATTCTAATACACGAGCTTCCACCAGATGACCAATCCGGCATTTTGCCATAACTGGAATTGATACAGCCCCCATAACTTCTTCTACAATTGTTGGATCTGCCATACGTGCAACGCCACCTGCAGCACGAATATCTGCAGGAACACGCTCTAACGCCATAACGGCAACTGCGCCTGCTTCTTCTGCAATCTTTGCTTGTTCAGCGTTAACTACATCCATAATAACGCCGCCTTTTTGCATTTCTGCCATTCCACGTTTGACACGTTCTGTTCCTGTTACATTTGTCATGTACAAAAACCTCCCTAGATGAATTGCTTCCCCCGTTAAAGGCGAAAATTTAGAATACTCTTACATTCTATCACTAACTATTAGAGACTTGTCCACTACTTTTTCATAAAATGTGTATGAAAAATCAAAAATAAAAAAAGCTCCTACTATGAGGAGCTTTTAAAACCAACCTTTTACTGTATCAACAGCACTATTCCATATGTCGCTAAAGAAGGATCCTATACCACGCATAGAGCGTACAAACCAGTTTGCTTGTTCTACTTCTGATTTTGTTACTAAATCAACATGCAATGATTTCCCAGATAAGAATCCTGGATCACTCGCATCCTTAGGTGATACAACCATTTGTCCTAATGTTGTTCCTTTTTTAATAGGTGCTTCTTTTTCTTTTCCTACCTCTTTAAACTCTGTTTTGTAAACATCTTTACTTCCTTTTGGCATTGGAAGTGTAATCGCTTGTTTTGTCTCAACTGCAACATCTTTATCTTTTGCATTTTCAACTCGTACCGTTTCATGTCCCTTTACTGATGATCCTTTTGGATATACTTTTTTTACATCAAAATTGGTAAATCCGTAATCAAAAAGTTTCTTTGTTTCATCAAAGCGCGCTGTATGAGAATTTGTTTTAATAACAACAGAAATTAAACGTATTCCATTTCTTTCAGCAGTACCTGTAAAGCAATCACCAGCTTCTGGAGTAGAACCTGTTTTTAAACCATCTACACCTTCATATTGTTTAATTAAGCCTTTTAACATCCAGTTCCAGTTATCCATCTTAACAGGATATTTTCCACCTTCTTGGAATACCTTCTTCGGAATTTTCGCCGTATCTAACACCTTTGGAAAATCTTGAATTAAATGCTGTGCTAAAATGGCAACATCTCGTGCCGACATTTTATTTTCCTCATCCGGTGTTGTTCCTTCAGGATGTTGTCCTTTTAAATCTTTGTTTGTTAAACCTGTAGAGTTTACAAATTTATAATTTTTCAATCCAAACTCTTTTGCTTGATCATTCATCATTTTTACGAAGTCTGCTTCTTTACCTGCAACCGCCTCAGCTAAAGCAATTGTTGCGCCGTTTGCGGAGTAAATTGCCATTGCTTCATACAATTCTTTCACTGTGTAAGAACCACCATTTTCTAGCGGAACATTTGATAATGAGCGGTCTTGTGAAATTTTATGTGCATATTCAGAAACTTTTATTTTTTGATCCCATTTAAGTTTCCCTGTATCCACCGCTTTATGAACTAAATATTCACTCATCATTTTCGTCATACTTGCAATTGCTAACAATTCATCTGCATTTTTTTGATATAAAATTTTCCCAGAATCTGCTTCTACTAAAATTGCTGCGCCTGCTTCAATATTTAAAGCAGAACTTGTTTCTGCTGATACACTGCTATATGTAACGAACGCGCTAAAAAATAATGTCAGCACTGTTACCATTGCAATGAATCTTTTGCAAAACATACCTTTCACTTCAGTTACCCCCAATATCTCATTGTACTCACATAACCGTTATTCTAACATAATCAAAAAAAAATAGACAGAGGTATCAAACCTCTGTCTATTTATATATAAGACATTATAGAGAGTAATTTGGCGCTTCTTTTGTAATTTGTACATGGTGTGGATGACTTTCGCGTAGTCCAGCACCTGTCATACGAATAAATTGTGCATTTTCACGTAAGAACTCTAAATCATGTGCTCCGCAATATCCCATTCCTGCACGTAATCCACCAACTAATTGATGAACTGTATCAGCTAAAGGTCCTTTATATGGTACACGGCCTTCAATACCCTCTGGAACAAGTTTTTTATTTCCTTCCTGGAAGTAACGATCCTTACTTCCTTTTTCCATCGCTCCAACAGAACCCATACCACGGTACACTTTAAATTGACGACCTTGGTAAATTTCAGTTTCCCCTGGGCTTTCAGCTACACCAGCGAACATGCTACCAAGCATTACAACGTGAGCACCTGCCGCTAAAGCCTTCACCATATCACCAGAGTATTTAATACCGCCATCAGCAATAACCGGGATACCATGTTTACGCGCTTCAGTTGCACAATCATATACTGCTGTTAATTGTGGAACACCTACGCCAGCTACAACGCGTGTTGTACAAATTGAGCCTGGTCCAATACCAACTTTGATAATATTTGCACCAGCTTCAATTAATGCACGTGTTGCTTCAGCTGTAGCAACGTTCCCTGCAATAATATTTAATTCTGGATATTTAGTACGAACCTCTTTTACTTTTTCAAGAACACCTTGTGAATGTCCATGAGCTGTATCAATTACAATAACGTCTACGTTTGCTTTTACTAATGCGTCAATACGAAGCATTGCATCTGCAGTTACACCAACTGCTGCCCCAACTAATAAACGCCCCTGTTTATCCTTTGCTGAGTTTGGAAACTCAATGACTTTTTCAATATCTTTAATGGTAATAAGACCTTTTAACACACCGTTTTGATCAACAAGAGGGAGCTTTTCAATTTTATATTTCTGTAGGATCTTTTCAGCTTCTTTTAGCGTAGTACCGACCGGAGCAGTAATGAGTTGTTCTTTTGTCATCACATCGGAAATTTTGATAGAGTAATCTTGAATAAAACGCATATCACGGTTTGTAATAATACCAACTAGTTTTTGCTCATCTAAATTATTTACAATTGGTACACCTGAGATGCGATATTTTCCCATTAAATGTTCTGCATCGTACACTTGATGCTCTGGAGTTAAAAAGAAAGGATCTGAAATAACGCCACTTTCAGAACGTTTTACTTTATCAACTTGTTCAGCTTGTTGCTCAATTGACATATTCTTATGAATAATTCCTAATCCACCTTGACGTGCCATTGCAATAGCCATATCAGCTTCTGTTACTGTGTCCATCCCTGCGCTAATTAAAGGAATATTTAACTGCAAACTTTCAGATAGAACCGTTTTAACATTTACTTCTCTTGGTAATACATCTGATTTTGCTGGTATAAGTAATACATCATCAAATGTCAAACCTTCTTTAACAAATTTAGATTCCCACATAATTGTTCCCCCTATGATACCAGAAATTATTATTAGTAGCTTAACAATTGGTTAAAATACTGTCAAGAAAGTGATTATATGTTGGAATTTTTAGATAATAAAAGGAGCGTAACATATGAATTGTACATCTCAAATTTGGCATCAATTTAGTTTCTTTTTGTCTGCTCAAAATGTACAACGTTATCTTGCCCGTTGTTATAAGAAATTACCTATTGAAAATGCTGAAAAGAGGAGCTTTGAAAATTGTTATCCCTTTATTTATTATTTGGAGCATGGGAAAAATTATTATAATCTTTATCAAACTGCTCCTTGTTCTATTCAGCCGATTTTGTTGTTTTATGGAATGAGTCAGCTCTTTAAGGCATGCCTATTAACTATCAATCCGAACTACCCTGAATCTACAACTGTCTTAGCTCATGGAGTAACAACAAGAAAACGAAAAAAACAAGGTTATCAATTTTTAGAAGATGAAGTAAAAATACAAAAAAACGGGCTATTTCCTCACCTTGCACAGCAACTGTTTCATATGGAACAACTGGAAGGAGAAAAATTTAATATGTTCGAATTGCTTGTAAAAATCCCTGAATTACAATCTTTATTTCAATGTAGTCAAAAGGGAAAAACATTGTATAAGTTGGATACACACAGGAAAGAATATATTACCTTTCCCCCTGCAGTGCTTGATCATTTACATATGACTAAGGAGAGATTTACTCGTTATATTGAAACGATTTGTAGACACCTTTCTATGCGCTATGTAGATAGTAAAGAGGATGAAACGAAATTAGTATTTTCTGCTCCTATTAAAACATGGAATCCGATATATGTTGCTCCATTGTCTTATAGCCACCATTTAGACACTTATTATTGGCCAATCATAAGTGATTCAAGAAGTCCAAAACCATGTTTACCTGAATTGCTTATCCATTATTTACTCCTCTATAATTTAAGTATGATTTCACGCTATGAGACGGAATGGTGGTATGAACTTTTAGGAAGCTACGCTTCGGATGATTATCCTTTTATTTATCAATTTTTAAATATATCTGCTGAAAAAATTCCTTACTATATTTCGTTATTTTTATTCAATCAATGTTCATCTATTTCTTAGGAAATAAAAAAACACGAGTGAATTCACTCGTGTTTTTGCTTGGCGACGTCCTACTCTCACAGGGGCAAGGCCCCAACTACCATCGGCGCTAGAGAGCTTAACTTCCGTGTTCGGTATGGGAACGGGTGTGACCTCTCTGCCAT
>NZ_JAKUDY010000028.1:0-12717 GCF_022662635.1 Bacillus cereus group sp. BfR-BA-01522
CCGTAGGGACTACGGGGATAGCCTAATCAATAACTAACCGTTAGGTTGGTGTTCTTAGGAATCTCCCACTTCAAACAGCTCGTAAGAGTGTTAAGTGGGGGTAGTTCAAAAAAGTGTTATTGCTGCAAAATAGCGGACGAAACGTTACATTTAATTTTTAGAACACGGGGTGAAAAAATGGCAAAACAAAAGCAAAGAGGGACGAAATCAAAGGCAAGACGTACGATAAAACCAACTTTGTACTATGAAATCGTCGGATTGACTCTTTTTGCACTTTCAATCATTACAATTTTACAACTAGGGATTGTAGGGAAATCGTTTGTGTTATTTTTTCGCTTTTTCTTTGGTGAATGGTACATAATTGGTGTATTAGGAGTGATTGCGTTATCCATTGCGTTTGTCATTAGGCGTGGATGGCCCAACCTTCTTCATAAACGACTAATCGGTATTTATTTGATTGTATTAGCGATATTAATGTTTAGTCACATTACATTATTTAATCTGCTTACAAAGGACGGAGCGGTAGAAAATACATCTGTTATTGTTAGTACAAAAGACTTGTTCTTTCTTGAGATGAAAAAGAGTCCAGGCACGATTCATTTAGGTGGCGGTATGTTTGGAGCTCTCATGTTTGCAACATGTTATTTCTTATTTGATGAAGTAGGAGCTTATCTAATTGGAATTATTCTTGTTATTCTTGGTATACTCTGTATTACAAATAAACATATTGGTGAAATATTAGCTCCGGTAGGGAGAATAGTAAGAAGTCAATTTCAGGTCATGCAAGGAGATTATAAAGAGTGGAAATCGAAGCGTGCAGCTGAACAAACTGAAAAGAAAAAAAGAGAAAGACGCACGAGAAATGAGAGTTCTGAATCCCGCGAAGAGATTGCCGAGCCTATAGAAGAAATAACCATAGATCCGCCAATTATTTCGAATTTCTCAGAGAATTATCCAATTCATGAAGAACAGGATTTGCCGAAAGAAACAGGAATGGATAACCCTATTTCAGATATTGAGGAAGTGCAAAATACACCAGAAGAAAAAACGAAAAAGAAACGTGGCGAGAAGATTGTTGAATCGTTAGAAGGAGATACAAAAGCGCCGCCGATGCAATTTTCAAATGTAGAAAATAAAGATTATGAACTTCCTACTATCGATATATTGAAGTTTCCAAAGAATAAGCAAGTGACAAATGAAAATGAAAAAATCTATGAGAATGCTCGTAAGCTTGAACGAACTTTCCAAAGTTTTGGAGTGAAAGCGAAAGTAACGAAAGTACATAAAGGGCCCGCAGTTACAAAGTATGAAGTGTATCCTGATATGGGTGTGAAAGTGAGTAAAATTGTTAGTTTAAGTGATGATTTAGCGCTTGCTTTAGCAGCGAAAGATATTCGAATTGAAGCGCCAATTCCCGGGAAATCAGCCGTAGGAATTGAGGTTCCAAATTCAGAAGTTTCGGTGGTTACACTTAGAGAGGTGCTAGATTCAAAGGCGAATAATCATCCGGAGGAAAAATTATTAATCGGTCTGGGACGCGATATTACAGGTGAAGCTGTCTTAGCACGTTTAAATAAGATGCCGCATTTATTGGTAGCTGGAGCGACTGGTAGCGGAAAAAGTGTATGTATTAATGGGATTATTGTTAGTATTTTAATGCGTGCTAAACCGCACGAAGTAAAGTTAATGATGATTGATCCGAAGATGGTAGAGTTAAATGTATACAATGGTGTTCCGCATTTGTTAACACCTGTAGTGACAGATCCGAAGAAAGCTTCACAAGCTTTGAAAAAAGTTGTTAGTGAGATGGAGCGTCGCTATGAATTGTTTGCACATAGTGGAACGCGTAATATCGAAGGATATAATGAGTATATTAGACATCATAATGAGCAATCAGAAGCGAAGCAACAAGAACTTCCATATATTGTTGTAATTGTGGACGAGTTGGCTGATTTAATGATGGTCGCGTCTTCGGATGTCGAAGATGCAATTATGCGATTAGCACAGATGGCTCGTGCTGCAGGCATTCATTTAATTATTGCAACGCAGCGTCCATCGGTTGATGTGATCACAGGGGTTATTAAAGCGAATATTCCATCACGTATTGCTTTTGCTGTATCTTCTCAAACGGATTCTCGTACGATTCTTGATAGCGGTGGTGCAGAGAAATTGTTAGGAAGAGGAGATATGCTCTTTATACCGATTGGTGCGTCAAAACCAATACGTGTACAAGGCGCATTTTTATCAGATGATGAAGTGGAAAGAGTTGTAGAGTATGTGATTGGACAACAAAAAGCACAATATCAAGAAGATATGATTCCGCAAGATGTACCAGAAACAAAACAAGAAGTAGAAGATGAATTATATGATGAAGCAGTACAGCTTGTGGTCGAAATGCAAACTGCTTCTGTTTCGATGTTACAACGACGATTTAGAGTGGGATATACGCGTGCAGCACGTCTGATTGATGCAATGGAAATGAATGGTGTTGTTGGACCGTATGAAGGCAGCAAACCGCGTGAAGTGTTAATTAAAGATATACAAGAACAGAGTTCTTAATAAAAAAGTCTAATTGTTTACAATTAGGCTTTTTTATATAGTGTTTTTGTTATATACTATACATAGCACAAAAGAAAGGGCTTACATTTTTGTTAATTCCATAGAATACGAATACTTTTGGTTTCATTTTACTAAATGTTCGATATTTACTGCGGAAAAGTGTTGAATTTTGTTGACACATATGGGGGCAAGTGGTAAGATTACTTCGAAAAGAATCACTGCCTCATATAATCTTGGAAATAAGGTCCATAAGTTTCTACCTAGCAACCATGAATTGCTAGACTATGAGGGGAGAAGTGTGTAACAAAGGATGTAAGAGGAATCTTTGTGCCGAACTTTTTCTCTAGATGAGGAATGTTTATGGTACAAAGTTTTTTTTATATATTAAAGATGAAAAATTTCGTCTTAAAAAACTATTAATATTTATTCGACAAATTATAATATCGAGAGAAAAAGAGAAAAGAAGTCTTACATCAGAGGTCGAATAATTGAATGGGGGGAGTCTTGTGTCGGTTAAATCTGATAGTCGGCATTTATATTTGCGAGTGATTGATCATATTAAAGAGAAAATCAAAAGTGGAGCATATAAAGAAAAGCAAAAGTTACCTTCTGAGTTTGATTTAGCAAAGGAACTAGGTGTAAGTAGAGCCACTTTGCGTGAAGCGCTCCGTATTTTGGAAGAAGAAAATGTTGTCATTCGTAGACATGGCGTAGGAACGTTTGTGAATGCAAAGCCGTTGTTCTCTTCTGGAATCGAACAACTTTCCAGTATTACCGATATGATTGCTAGTGCTGGAAAAACACCGGGGACTATTTTTTTATCATCATCTACTACAAGTTTAACAGAAGAAGAAAAAGAAAAGTTTCATAGTGAAGAAGGTTTCGAAGCAGTTATGATTGAACGTGTTCGTACAGCAGATGGGGAACCTGTTGTATACTGTGTTGATAAATTATCAAAAGAAATATTGTCGGATTTATCAGATTATAATGAGGAGTCGTTGCTTACTGTTATACATAATAACACGCATAAGCGCGTAACATATGCAGTTGCTCATATTGAACCGATTGGATATCATCCGAAAATATCACCAATCTTGCAGTGTGAACCAGAAACGGCATTACTGATTTTAAAACAAATGCATTACGATCAAAATGATGAACCAATTTTGTATTCTATTAATTATTTTAGAGCAGATAAATTTAGCTTCCATGTATTACGAAAACGTATGTAAATCGGTTCCTTTTTAGGGAGGTGACAGCAAGAAGGAAGGGACAACAGCATAAATAGTAAATAGAAATATACATCATTTTAGGAGGGGTTTCTAGTATGAAGAAAAAAGCAGGTCTTTTATTATCATTAACGTTAGCAGCGAGTACAGTGTTAGGGGCATGTGGTAACTCAGACAAAGCAAGTAGTGACAAGAAAGATAGTAAGGGTTTTAAAGTTGGTATGGTTACCGATATTGGTGGGGTTGATGATAAATCCTTTAACCAATCAGCATGGGAAGGATTAACAAAGTTCGGTAAAGATAATGATTTGAAAAAAAATGAAGGCTATCGTTATCTTCAATCAAGTAAAGACTCAGATTATATTCCAAACTTAACAAAGTTTGCGAAAGGAAATTATAATGTAACATTTGGTATTGGATATTTAATGGAAGACTCTATTGAAAAAGTAGCAGATCAATATCCGAAACAACAATTTGCCATTGTAGACGCTGTTGTGGAAAAACCAAATGTAACAAGTATTACATTTAAAGACCATGAAGGATCTTTCCTTGTTGGGGTTGCGGCGGCGATGACGACAAAATCTAATAAAGTGGGCTTTGTCGGCGGAGTAAAGAGTCCATTAATTAGCAAGTTTGAATCGGGATTTAAAGCTGGAGTGAAAGCAGTAAATCCAAACATTGAAATCGTTGCACAATATGCAGATGCCTTTGATAAACCAGAAAAAGGATCTGTATTAGCATCAGCAATGTATGGTCAAGGTGTAGACGTAATTTATCACGCATCTGGTGCAACGGGTAATGGTGTATTTACAGAAGCGAAAAACCGTAAGAAAAAAGGTGAAAATGTTTGGGTAATTGGTGTTGACCGTGACCAAAATCAAGAAGGTATGCCTGAAAATGTAACGTTGACGTCTATGGTAAAACGTGTTGACGTTGCAGTAGCAAAAGTAGCGCAAGAAGCAAAAGATGGAAAATTAAAAGGTGGTAAAATAGAAGAATTCGGTTTGAAAGATGATGGTATTGGTATTGCGAAGACAACTGACAATGTGAAAAAAGCAAATCCAGAAATCTTAACAAAAATAGAAGAGTTTGAGAAGAAAATTACAGCTGGTGAAATTAAAGTGCCTGCAACTGATGATGAGTACAAAGAGTATGAGGCTTCTCTAACGAAATAATGATAGAGAAATAGCAAAGGTTAGTTCGTAGAACTAACCTTTGTATCTACCGAATCATTTTTCATAGAGTGTAATTGGGGGGATTGTTCCCTGCTAAAAGGAGGAACACAATGGAATACGTAATTGAGATGAACAATATTACAAAAGTATTCCCAGGCATTGTGGCGAATGATGATATTACGCTGCAAGTAAAACAGGGAGAAATACACGCTTTGCTCGGGGAAAATGGAGCAGGGAAATCAACGCTAATGAATGTTCTTTTTGGACTGTACCAGCCAGAGCAAGGAGAAATTAAAATTAAAGGGAAGCCTGTAAAAATTACAAATCCTAATATTGCGAATAATTTTGGAATTGGCATGGTTCACCAACATTTTATGCTTGTTCACAATTTTACCGTTACAGAGAATATTATTCTTGGAAATGAACCGAAGAAAAAAGGGAAAATTGCAGTTGATGAAGCGGCAGAAGAAATTAAAAAGTTATCTGAACAATACGGTCTAGCGGTAGACCCGTATGCGAAAATTGAAGATATTTCAGTTGGGATGCAGCAGCGGGTTGAAATTTTAAAGACGCTTTATCGAGGAGCTGAAATTTTAATATTTGATGAACCAACAGCAGTATTAACTCCTCAGGAAATTCATGAGCTGATTCAAATTATGAAAAAACTTGTACAAGAAGGAAAATCTATTATTCTAATTACTCATAAATTAAAAGAAATTATGGAAGTTTGTGATCGTTGTACGATTATTCGAAAAGGAAAAGGAATCGGTACAGTTGACGTTGCAAATACAGATGAACATAAACTTGCGGAACTAATGGTTGGACGTCAAGTGAATTTTAAAACAGAAAAATTAGACGCAAAACCTGAGAAAGATGTACTTTCGATTGCGAACCTTGTTGTTCGTGATGCACGTCAATTACCTGCTGTAAAAGGCCTTGACTTAACTGTTCGTGCAGGAGAAATTGTTGGTATTGCAGGAATTGATGGGAATGGACAAAGTGAATTAATAGAGGCGATTACTGGTTTACGAAAAGTTGAGTCAGGTTCTATTGCAATGAATGGGAAAGAGATAACGAATTGGCCTGTGAGACGAATTACAGAAGAGGGAATTGGTCATATTCCAGAAGACCGTCATAAACATGGACTCGTCTTGGATTTTTCCGTAAGAGATAATATTGTTTTACAAACATATTATAAAAACCCGTTTTCGAAAAAAGGTTTTTTAAATTTTAATACTATTACAAAAAAAGCGAAAGAGCTTATTGCGCAGTTTGATGTGCGTACACCGAGTGAATATACATTGGCTCGGGCGCTATCTGGTGGGAATCAGCAAAAAGCCATTATTGCTCGTGAGGTCGATCGCAATCCGGACTTATTAATTGCGGCACAGCCAACGCGTGGTCTTGATGTAGGGGCAATTGAATTTATTCATAAAAAATTAATCGAGCAAAGAGATAAAGGGAAAGCGGTCCTACTTGTGTCTTTAGAGCTTGACGAAATTTTAAATGTAAGTGACCGTGTGGCTGTTATTTATGAAGGGAAAATTGTTGCAATTGTTGATGCAAAAGCAACGGATGAACAAGAGTTAGGTCTTTTAATGGCTGGTGGAACAGGGGAAGAGAAGGTGAGTACAAATGGCTAAAAATTTTTTAACGGAGCGAACGATTAATATTTTAGTACCTGTGTTATCTGTTCTTTTTGGTTTGCTTGTAGGAGCCATTGTTATGATAATGAGCGGATATGATCCGATTGTTGGGTATGCAGCATTGTGGGAAGGAATGGTTGGAAACCCGCAAGCTATAGGTGAAACACTTCGTACGATGATCCCTCTTGTGTTAGCTGGTCTTTCCGTTGCCTTTGCATTCCGTACAGGTCTATTTAATATCGGAGTAGAGGGGCAATTGTTAGTCGGATGGCTTGCAGCAGTTTGGTTCGGTTATGCAGTGTCATTACCAGCATTCTTGCATATTCCGCTATCTATTTTAATTGCAGCAATCGTTGGTGGTTTATGGGGATTTATTCCAGGGTACTTAAAAGGGAAATTTAAAGTAAATGAAGTGATTGTAACCATTATGATGAACTATATTGCACTGTATGTGACATATGACCTCATTAAACGTTTTTTACATGAAGCGAATGAAAAATCATATGATATTCAGCCAAGTGCATCGTTAGCGTCTGAATGGCTTTCTTCTTTAACGGAAGGATCACGTCTGCACTGGGGGATTCTTGTTGCGATTCTTATTGCGATTCTCATGTGGTTCTTATTAGATCGAACAACGTTAGGTTATGAATTAAAATCAGTTGGATTTAATCAACATGCTTCGCAATATGCTGGTATGAAAGTTTCTCGTAATGTCATTTTATCGATGACAATTGCAGGTGCCTTTGCAGGTATTGGTGGAGCGATGGAAGGGCTTGGAACCTTTCAAAATATGACAGCGATGACCTCGTTTACTGGAATTGGATTTGACGGAATTGCAGTCGCTCTTCTTGGTAGCAATAACCCATTTGGTATCTTGCTTGCTGCTTTATTATTTGGTGGTTTGAAAAGTGCAGCGCCGCAAATGAACTTTGAAGCAGATGTGCCATCTGAATTAATCAATGTCATTATTGCATGTATTATTTTCTTTGTTGCTTGTAGCTATGTTTTACGCTGGGCACTGACACGCATGAGCAAGGAGGGGAAATAAATGAACTTCTTAGATATTTTAGCCATTCTTGTGACAGGTACATTATATACAGCGGCCCCACTTATTTTTACAGCGCTTGGTGGAGTGTTCAGTGAACGTTCTGGAGTTGTAAACATCGCATTAGAAGGGTTAATGTTATTTGGTGCATTTATTGGTGTTGTGACAACTTTATTAATGGGAGATACATGGGGTACGATGACCCCTTGGATTGCACTTGTTTTTGCAGCAATTGGCGGTGGGATATTTGCACTTCTTCACGCCGTTGCTTCCATTACATTTCGTGCGGACCAAGTTGTTAGTGGAGTAGCAATCAACTTTTTAGCGCTTGGTTTGACTGTTTTTGCGATTAAGAAAATTTTCGGTAAAGGTCAAACTGATTTTATTCAATATCGTATTGAAAAAATCGACGTTCCGGGGCTTTCAGACGTTCCTGTTATTGGAAAAATATTTTTCTCCAGTGTACCCGTAACATCGTATATTGCTATTATTTTAGCTTTTATTGTTTGGTATATTATTTATAAAACGCCGTTTGGTCTTCGTCTTCGCGCAGTTGGTGAACATCCAATGGCAGCTGATACAATGGGGATTAATGTATATAAAATGCGTTACATTGCCGTTTGTATTTCAGGTATGTTTGCAGGCGTTGGCGGTGCCATCTTTGCCATGTCCATCTCAAATAACTTTTCAGGTGCAACGATTACAGGACAAGGTTTCTTAGCGCTAGCTGCTATGATTTTCGGGAAATGGAATCCGCTTGGGGCGCTAGGAGCGGCTTTGTTCTTCGGGTTTGCACAATCCCTTGGAGTAACGGGAGGAACTATTCCTGTACTGAAAGAAATACCAAGTGTTTTCTTAACCATTTTGCCATATGTGTTTACGATTTTAGCACTAGTGGGTTTTGTTGGACGTTCAGAAGCGCCAAAAGCGCTGGGAACACCATATGAAAAAGGAAAGAGATAATCTTTTCGAAGTTTGAAAAAGCTCGCACATTAGTGCGGGCTTTTTGACATAGAATATGTTTAATATGGAAATGCATACAAGAACTTAAAAGTAAAAAGGAAGAAAAGTTGATTTTTGATTTCTAAAAACTGTATATTGAAGAGGAATATTCCTACATAGGTAAAGGAGGGCTATAAATGAAATTGATGGAACAGCAAATGCATGAGTTAGGTGGTTTACGAGTACATATCATTCCAACAGATAAGTATAAAACAAATACATTTGTATTTCGCTTTAAGGCACCTTTAAATGAAGAAACTGTGACAGAGCGTGCTATTTTGCCTTACGTTTTACAAAGCGCTACCGAGAAATTGCCATCTGTCATTCGTCTTCGCCAATATTTAGAGGAATTATATGGGTCTTCTTTAGCGGTAGATGTAAGTAAAAAAGGTGAGGAGCATATCATATCTATTTACATGGATGTCGCCAATGAGAAATATTTACAAGATGCTCCGCCTCTTTTTGAAAAAGCGCTTTCTATGTTATCTGATATTGTGTTACATCCAGCAACTGAAGGAAAGGGTTTTTTACAGTCTATTGTGGAGAGTGAGAAGCGAGCGCTTCTACAACGAATTGAAGCAACATATGATGATAAAATGCGTTATGCAAATGAACGTCTCATTGAAGAAATGTGTAAAGTCGAACCATATCGATTAAGCTCCAACGGGAAAAAAGAAGATGTTCCGCTCATTACAAGTGAAAAGTTATATCAATATTATCAAAAAGTGTTAGCGGAAGATGAAATGGATCTTTATATTATTGGAGATATTTCAGACAATGCAGCCGAACTCGTTCGTAAATATTTTTCCATTTCACCACGCGTACCGAAAGAAAAAAATGTAATACTTCATAAACGAAATAACGAAGAAAAAGAGGTTGTTGAGAAACAAGAACTAAAACAAAGTAAATTAAATATCGGTTATCGCACATATGTGACCTATCGTGATGAAGATTACTTTGCACTACAATTATTTAACGGTTTATTTGGTGGGTTCTCGCATTCCAAATTGTTTGTGAATGTTCGGGAAAAAAATAGTTTAGCGTATTATGCCGCTTCACGCTTTGAAAGTCATAAAGGCTTGCTCTTTGTTATGTCTGGAATTGAAGGAAAGAATTATGAGAAAGCGGTTGCTATTATTAAAGAGCAGATGAAGGCGATGAAGAATGGTGATTTCTCAGAGGAAGAAATTCAGCAAACAAAAAGTGTAATTCGAAATCAAATTTTAGAAGCGATTGATACACCACGTGGTTTCGTTGAACTATTATACCATGGTATTATTGCGGAACATACACGCCCAGTAGAAGAATGGGTCACGGGAATAGAATCGGTTACGAAAGAAGAAATTGTGAAGGTCGCAAATCAAATTGAGTTAGATACGATTTACTTCTTACATGGAACGGAGGGAGAATAGATGGAGAAGATTGCTTATGATCAATTACAAGAAACGCTTTATTATGAAAAGCTTCCAAATGGATTAGATGTATATATCTTACCGAAGCACGGATTCAATAAAACATTTGCAACGTTTACAACAAAGTACGGCTCTATCGATAATACATTCGTTCCTCTTGGAAAAGAAGAGATGGTTCGGGTGCCAGATGGAATCGCTCATTTCCTTGAACATAAATTGTTTGAAAAAGAGGATCATGATGCATTTCAGTTGTTTAGTAAGCAAGGAGCATCTGCAAATGCATTTACATCCTTTACAAGAACAGCGTATCTTTTTTCATGTACATCCAATGTGGAACAAAATTTAAATACATTATTAAATTTTGTTCAAGAACCATACTTTTCGGAAAAAACAGTGGAAAAAGAAAAAGGCATTATTGGTCAAGAAATTCAAATGTATCAAGATAACCCAGATTGGCGTTTATACTTTGGGTTAATTGATAGTCTATTTGTGAAACATCCGATTAAAATTGATATCGCTGGAACAATTGAATCGATAAGCAAAATTACGAAAGATTTATTGTATGAATGCTATGAAACATTTTATCATCCAAGTAATATGCTTTTATTTGTTGTTGGAGCTGTTGATCCAGAAAAGACAATCGCATTAGTACGAGAGAATCAAGCAAAAAAAGATTATCAAAATCAGCCAGAAATTATTCGTTCATTTGAAAGTGAACCAGAAGAGGTAAATGAGAAAAAGAAAATTATTTCGATGTCTGTTCAAACGCCAAAATGTTTAGTAGGAATTAAAGCAGTAGGGCTAAAAGAAAAAGGTGAGGCGCTTTTAAAACAAGAAATTGTACTGACGTTACTTTTAGATTACTTATTTGGAAAAGGATCAGCTCATTATGAGTCTTTATATAATGAAGGGCTCATTGACGAAACATTTTCTTATGATTATACAGAAGAGAGTAATTTTGGGTTTGCGATGGTTGGAGGCGATACAAAACAGCCAGATGAATTAGCAGATCGATTGAAAGCCATTTTGTTACAAATAGATTATAATAAGATTGATGCAAATACATTAGAACGTGTAAAGAAAAAGAAAATTGGAGGATTTTTACGCTCTCTTAATTCACCTGAATATATTGCAAATCAATTTACAAGATATGCATTTAATGAAACGAGTTTATTTGATGCATTATCTACTTTAGAAGGCATAACAGTTCAAGATTTACAAAGTGCAGCAAAAGAATTTTTAGTGGAAGACAGAATGAGTGTTTGCCAAGTATTACCAAAGAAATAACATACAAACATGAGGGATCTGTTGTCTGTTATATAAAAATGAACCCCTTCTTACTTTTTAGTAAAGCTTAAAAAGTAAAGAGGGGTATTTATAATGAAGAGTATGAATAGATGTCTTCGAAGAAAGGATCAAGAAATGAAGAAATATGCGTTAGTGACTGGGGGAAGCGGAGGAATTGGCTTTGCAATTTCAAAGCAGTTAATAGAAGATGGGTATACAGTATATATGCACTACAATAAAAATGAAGAAAAAGTAAAGGAGTTAGAAAAACAAATTGGAGAAGTCATTCCTGTTCAAGCTAACTTAGCCTGTGCGGATGGAGTAGAGAAATTGTGGGCACAGATTGATCATCCGATTGATACGATTGTATACGCAGCGGGAAAAAGTATATTTGGCTTAGTTACTGATGTGACAAATGAACAACTTGATGAAATGATTGCATTGCAAGTGAAGAGTGTGTATAAGCTTATGTCGCTTGCATTGCCACCAATGATACAACGGAGAAAGGGTAGTGTTGTTATTATTTCGTCAATTTGGGGGCAAATTGGAGCTTCTTGCGAAGTATTATATTCCATGGTAAAAGGTGCACAAAATGCATATACAAAAGCTTTAGCGAAAGAAGTGGCTTTAAGTGGAATTCGTGTCAATGCAGTAGCGCCAGGGGCAATTGAAACAGAAATGTTAAGTATATTCTCAGAAGAAGATAAAAATGGAATTGCAGAGGAAATTCCATTGGGACGAATTGGTTCCCCAAAAGAGGTGGCAAAAACAGTTTCCTTTTTAATATCACCAGGAGCTTCTTATATAACAGGTCAAATTATTGGAGTAAATGGTGGATGGTATTGCTAAAAAACATACATAAAAGATAAAAAACTGTGCAAATTAAGTATGATTGTAATACTCAATAGTGGTGAGGTGCTTAATATGTCAGTACTAGATAATTTTGATCAATGGAAAAGCTTTTTAGGAGAGCGTTTAGAGCAGGCGCAAGGAAAGGGTCTAGAGGGCGGTGCTATTTCAGATATGGCATACCGCGTTGGGGATTATCTTGCAAATGAAGTAGAAGCGCGCAATGATCAAGAAAAACTATTAGCAGAGCTTTGGAAAGTGGCAGATGAACAAGAACAACATACAATTGCAAATCTAATGGTAAAGTTGGTACAACAAAAATAAAAAAAGAGAGGAGATTCTCCGAGGCCACTGAAAAACTTACGTTTTTCGGTTTATAAACCGGATACAAAACAAGAAAGGCGACTTTTCATTCAATTTTGAATGAAAAGTCGTCTTTCTCTTTATCCTTTTTTACTTTGTTTCTTTCATCAAGGTTAGGATTCGTTTTAAATTGACAGCGAATATAGCCAT
>NZ_JAKUDY010000029.1:0-7659 GCF_022662635.1 Bacillus cereus group sp. BfR-BA-01522
GAGGGAAAAGGCTTCGCCATGGCTGGAGTAGGAAATGTCTCAGGGGGAGGACAGTATTCTCTGAAAGAGGCTTATCAGTATATGGAGAGTAAGGTTGTTAAGGGTACGGGTGAAGGGAGTAGGATTATTCCTGGTACTCCGGGAAAGGTTACAGGAGGTAGTTCTACAAAATTAGGACAAAATTTATTGGAATCCATGGGGCTTCCACGTTCTGCATCATGGAAGGGATATCAAGCGCAACATATAATACCTAAAAACTTAAGAAATCATCCAGTATTAAAGAAAATTGGAATGGATATGGATCATGCTGATAACGGGATATTTTTACCGATACCAGCAAAAGATCCAAGTGCTTTGTCTAGGCATAGAGGATTTCATAGTGTATATAATAATGTGGTTAAAGATTAGTTAGATAAATTAAATATCAATCAAAGTATTGAGCAGTTGGAACAACAAGTATTTGAATTGCAACAAAAACTAAAAAAAGTACAGAAAGTGGCTTGCCATTATACAAATCAAAGGTATTAGAAATCGGTATTGAGAAGTTTTACAAAACAAAATTAAATGAAGAAATAAAGATTTGGCAAAGAGGTGGCGGTGCTACTGAAGAACTTTGGGAAAGGTGGATAAATAAATGAAGTATGGAAAAAACACTCAATTAGTTGAAGAGGTTATTAATTTTATTACAAATTTGCAACTTTTTCGTAATGAAAACCTTCTAAATCGTGATGTTGTTATGGTTAATGAGTATGAAAGAGCACAAGAATTAGCATGGTCTCAAGATTTGGATGAAGTTGAAAACGTTTGGGAAGAGATTAAATCCTCAGAAGGTGGGGAGATAATAGGACAATTATATGAGCATAATTTAAACTCTATGGAACATCCTATAAGGGAGATTATTCAATCATCAGAGAACTATCCAGGTGATTTTGTATCACAATATATTGATATTTTTGAAGAAATAATTGGAGATTTACATATGTGTGCACTAAATCGTTTAGTAAATGGAAAAGTTGATAATTTTTATGAAAGAATCTTTGAGATTTATAAACTTGGGGGTTGGCCTTGTGGATGGGAAGGCGAGTATCCACAGGGAAAAATGATTGTTTATATGCCTGAAAAAGAATAAAAATTATAGTAATGTGATAGTAACTTATAATATATAACAAAAAAATCGATTCGAAGTAAATTGTACCTTATAAACTGAACAATTTACTAAAAAATTTAGGAATTCAAGCATAAAAAAATGACTTTGATCTTATGGCAAAGTCATTTTTTTATTTTAATAATTCAGCTTTTGTATAGTTAAAGTTAAGAACAAAAAGGCTGGAAAACAGCAGACAAAATAAATGACTGGAATCACACGATAAACAGCGGATTTGCCAAGGTGGTAGATGGTGTAACAGGTGGATTCGGTATCGCGAAAGATGTCGTATTAGGTCGATCTCCAGTACCCGTTGAAGGAGTCATGGGACTTCGTCGTGGCATGAATTGGGAAGCTGCGGTGAAGACGAGTCATGACGAGTTGAAAGGGATTATTCATAATAAGATTTCTAAGTTGGAAGAGAGTGTTGTTGGTAAGGGTGCGGGTAATGGTAAGCATTTACATGATGTACCTAAAATAAAAGAAATTGAAGTGAACTTTAATAGAAATGTAAAACATGATTCAGAAGAGTTTGCGAGACAATTAAAAGACCAAGAAAAAGGTATGAATGAGCTTACAGTGGATGAGTATTTAAAAAGTCGTGAAAGATACATAGCACAGGGGCGAGCTATTGAAGGTAATGCTGCTCAACAAGCTGCTAGAGAAGAAGCTTATGTACAAAAGGTAAATGAACTACAAAGAGAAGGATTAACGTTATCAAATGCCAAGAAAAAAGCCAAGGAATGGCTAGATACTCAAGCTGCACTTCACAACCCTAACCAGATAGCAGGTGGAAAGGCAGAAATAATAGGAGGTATGGGAGATAAAAGGATTAATTCTTCTATAGGTAGTCAATGGCGGTATAGAATTGATATTGTTGATGAACAAATTAAGGAATTAGCCAAAAACATGACACCAGAACAACTAAAAAGTACTTATTTGAATGTAAAATTAACACATTAGAGGAGGAGTTTAGATGGAACAATATTTAAAAGATTTTAAGTTGCATAATAAAGTTCCGAGTGAAATCATTGAAAAGTATAAACATGTAGTACCTAATGAAATAATAGATTTATGGAGTAATTATGGATTTGGTACATTTATGCAAGGGTATTTTAAAAGTATAAATCCAGAGGAATTTAAAGAGATTTTGGAGGAGAGTAGTCAAAGATATAAGGATTCAATAGTATTATTTGCTACGGGTATGGGAGACTTGGTTATTTGGTCAGATGGATATGTTAGATTACTTAATTACAGGTATGGTATAGTAAAGACCATTATGTTTACATTTGAATTTTTCTTTCAAAATATTGCTGATTTAGAATTTAGAGATGAAGATTTATCTTGGCAACCTTATCCCGAAGCGCTTAAACAATATAATGAGTTAGATTACGAGGAGTGTTTTGGTTATACACCTCTATTAGGTTTAGGTGGAGCAGAAAAAGTAGAGAACTTAAAAAAGGTCAAATTAAAGGAACATATTCTTATTATTACTAGTTTTATGGGGCCAGTACAATAATAGAATAAGTAGATATTTTATCACTAGGTAAATAGAGATATAGGATTCGTTCAAATGACTTAGACTTACTACTTAATTTATATTTTACAAGCGAATATGATAACGAAACACATTAACACATATATAAATCAATGAAAAACAAAGTTTATGTGAAGTGGATAGAAAAAATAATAGGTTGTTTGAAAATAGATACTCCATGATGGTTGTAACATCATAGAGTATTATGTGTAATTCTAGAATAGAAAACGAAATACGAGCTTAGGCGAGATGAGATTTTACTGTGCGACGAATACAAAGACATGGAATGGAATCTGGTGGAATTACAGCAAAAGACATAGAAAAATATCGAGTGAAAAATAAATTAACATGGCATGAGTTAAATGATGGAGTTACTATGCAACTTGTGCCAACAGAAATAAACGCCAAATTTGGACACCTTGGCGGAGTTGGTGAGATAAACGCAGGAGCCTTTGAGCCTGGAGGATTTGCAAATAAATAATAAGGAGATCTTAAAATGACAATAAATGATAAAGTTTTTGGAGAACTTGATTACCAATATAAATGGGTAGGATACAGAACCATAAAGTTTTTGGGAAAGGACACAGAGATAGCATTATTAGTAGGAGGTACAGAAGATGGAGATTTTGATGAAGGGCAATATATGGCATATAATTCATTAATGGATAATTGGGAAAAAATCCAACATAGCATATTACAACCAATTTTAGATTATTATAAAGAAAAAAGGCATGAGCTTGGTTATGATGTTGCATTTAATGAAGACTATCCATTAATTGAAACAGTTGATCAATTAATAGAACATATAACATTAGTAGGTATTTCTGTTCCATATGATTTCCTTCGCGATGGACGTGATATAGGAGTCTCATTTGATTGTTCATGGGATGAGGAAAATGGTTTAGGAATTCGTCTTATAAATGAAAAGGTAGATGAAGTAGGTTATCAAGATGTCGCTATTTAAAATAGGCTGTTAAAAAGTAAAGACCTCATGATGGTTGTACCATCATGGAGTACTGTGTACAATGAAAGAATAGAAAACGAAGTACGAGTTTAGGCGAGATGACATTTTATTGAGCGGCGAATATAAACACATGGAATGAACATGAAAGTAATGAACCGTACAAGCTCGTAAGTTTTAACGTAGTAGTTGTTACGATATATAAAAGGTGTCATACTGTTACTATAAAACTTACAAATTTATGCTATTTAAAAATACATGAACTTAAAGCGCTTGATTGTCGACTAAAGGCAATGAGTGCTTTTTATTTTAATATTACAACATAGGGTACGGGTGAAGTATACACTGTAAAGGCAGAGGATGTTATAGCCGAAAGGGTTAAAGATTTTGACTTAAGAGAACATCCAGTTTCATATAAGCAACTTAGTGCTAAGAAGATGAAAGAATTAAAATTAAAAATAGAAAATAGAACTATTACAAAAGAGGAATATCAATCTTATATTTGGAATAAAAAGTTTGCGAGAAGAAGGGATAAGGGTGTAGTAGAATTCTGGAAACAGGAAAGAATAAGAATTCTAAATGGAGAAACACCGACAAGGAATTGGTCTAATGAACAAATAGAGGATATTTTAAATAAAAAGAGAGCTAAATTTAATGGACAAACGTTACAAGGGCATCACACATATAGTGCTGCAAAATACCCTCATTTAGCAGATAAAGGAGAAGTTATATATCCTTTAACATATAAAGAACATTTTTATGGATGGCATGGAAGGAATTATAAAAATAGTTTGCCTGGAAAACCGATTAAGGAAATAATAGAATTTTAATTATTACGGAAGGAATGATAGATATGGAAACAATTAATTTAGTAGTTCTTAATGACTCGAATGCTAATAAATATATTCCTTTGTTAAGAAAAAAAACATCTAAATCTATAAGTGACATAAAACAAAATATCAGTATGGGAAATCCTGTGATTGAATGTGATTATTATGATGAAGAAGAATTGAAATTTTTAGTGACGTCTGCTGAGGAATTGCTTCTAATGGGAGCAAGTATCAAAATTTACGAAGATGAAGAAGAGATTACACTTGAAATGGTAAAAAATTTAATTGAGACGATAGAAGGAGTTGCAAGAGATAGGGAAGAAATGGATAAATTAATGTTTGATGATGATACTGAATAAAAAGAAGTAAGTGAAGAGTTAAGTAAGAGAGATTAATATAGTTTTAAAAATATGAATAGAAAACAAAGTATATGTGAAATGGATAGAAAAAATAATAGGGTGTTTGAAAGTAAGTACTCCATGATGGTTGTACCGTCATGGAGTACTGTGTGCAATGATAGAATAGAAAATAAAGTACGAGCTTAGGCGAGATGACATTTTAATGGGTGATGAATATAAACATATGGAATGTATATGAAACTAACGAACTCGTACAAACTCGTAAGTTTTAATATAGTATTTGTCATGATGTACAAAAGGTGTCATACTGTTACTACAAAACTTACAAATTTACGCAATTTAAAAACATATGAACTTAAAGCACTTGATTGTCAATTAAAGGCAACAAGTGCTTTTTTGCGTTTTAGCGTAGAAATTTAACAGAGCAATATAATTTTATAAGTGCATTAAGTGTTAAATTTTTATTGTTGTTTTATAGACTGTAGTGGCTATGTACAGTATACGACGATAGTAGAGGGGAAAATAAAGGGTTGTATTATGTTTTGAAGTCATCGTAAAGTACGTTTTAACGGATGGACGTTATGCACACGTTATCCGCAGAAAACGGGTAAACGTTACAGGGATTGTAATTGCTGTAACGGGAGGGAGTTTGATATGGAAGAGAAAGTAGTTGGCTATGTACGAGTTTCAACAGAAGGACAAGTACGTGAAGGATACAGCCTAAGTATCAAGTAGAAGAAATTGAACGGTACTGCATTGAAAATAAACTACAGCTGCTTCACATATACGAAGATAAAGGAATCAGCGGAGCGGTAGTAGATGAAGATGGTTTAACAGTTGAACGTGAAGGTTTACAAGAGCTATTGTCGGATATGACGTATCATCAAGTGAGCATGCGTATGGGATCCCGCAAACCATTACGACAAAAAAAGAAAAAATAACAGTAGATGATATTTTCAAAGATTCACTGGCCTTTGATCACGTACTTCGCGCGCAGTATAAAGAAGTCAAAAAGCAAAATCCAGATGCGAAACTAAACTACAAAGAATATTGTCAACTAGTCCCATCTATGCGAGGATTTGAGTATACCTCTATAGAAGACGAACAGAAAAAATTAGAAGCATGGCGTGATGTAGCAATCAGCGGAGCACTGATCATCACGACAATCTTCTGTCCACCACTCGGAATCGCAGCTTCAGTTATATACGGTGGTCTCCAAGTAAAAAGTGCCATCGAAGGGGAGGACTGGGGGACACACCGAAAACTAAGCAAAGAAGAACAAGTAGAAGCTGGCTTCTTCGGAGCACTTGACATCATCCCAGGACTCGGTTCCGCAGCAAAAGCATTCAAAGGAACAATCGACCTCGGATCCCTGGCAAAGCTCACAAAATGGAAAGAGGGAATCGCTGATTTCAATCCAAATATAGGGAAAAATGTGGTACAATCGTTAAAGGATAATGAGACATTAAAGAATGCATTACATACATGGAAAAAAACGAAGGTCCCCGTAGCAATCAGGTCAGCAGACACTGGAATGGGAATAAAAATTCCTCATATAGAACATGCAACTGTTGGAGAAATAGCAAAAAACTTTGCAAGAGTGCGAGCAACCGCTAAAGAGGATGCTTATCAACTTGCGAAGGGGAATGGTGATTCGGGAGTTAAGGGTACGGGTGAAACTACAGTAAAAAGACAAACTCCAAATCAAAGAAAATCGGAGGTTATTCAAAATAATTTTGTTAAAATTACATCTCGTACTAATATTTATAACCCAAAAGATATTCCTAGTGTAAGAGATGGTGAGTTTATTAGGTGGTTTGACAATATAACTTTAGATGAATTAGAGATAGCGTGGGCTAATCCTGAAGTTAAAAAAGTAATTTCTTCAAGATTGAGATCGCCTGGGAAATTACATGAATGGTTAATGATTGCAAGAGCACCTACTTTTAAAAGATGGGGGATAAGTGCTAAACAAATCCAAGAATTGAGAACACCAACAAAAGATGTTGAGTTTATTAATCCACCAGGGAAACATCATCGTGCGCCGGGTTCTAAGCGAGCGCATAATGAAATATTAGAGATAATAGACACATCACTTGACTATGATACATTTGTAAGAAGGTTACAGATGTGGTTTCATTATAGATACAAGGGTGGAGTAGAAGGATTACCAGGTACTCTAAAAAAATGAGGAGTGATAATATGGAATATAGTGGAATGGCTTCAGTGTGGTTTGGAGTTTCTAAATCGTTTGAAAATCTTGAGGAGTATGTTGATATAGAATATACGGAAGATGGAGATTCAATAGACTCAAAGTTTGGAACAAACTTTGAATTTGGTTATTATGATGAAGATAACATTGAAATTTGTTTTTATGAAAATCCTAAAAATAATGTAGACGATATTTTAAATGATTTTTCTTATAGCGAACTAATTATCCCAAAAATAAAAGAGTTAATAAATGGCGATAAATTAGCATATAGTATTAATTCTGTTATTGTACTCTATGATTTTCAATACAATGAAGCGAAAAGTGGAGATGAATCCGAAAATATAGAAATTAAATTTATTGGTACTGTACCATACAAATAGCTCGTACAAGTTCGTTAGTTTAAACGTACTATTTGTTATGAAATACAAAAGATTTCATATTCTCAATATCAAAATTGTACGTACAAACTTAAAGCGACTAGTGACTTGAAAACTTAGAAAACATGTGAACTTAAAGCGCTTGATTGTCTCTGAAAGGCAACAAGTGCTTTTTTCGTCTTAGTATAGAAATAAGATATAATAAAAAAGTTAATATTTTGTTAGATTGAGAAAATAAA
>NZ_JAKUDY010000030.1:0-7233 GCF_022662635.1 Bacillus cereus group sp. BfR-BA-01522
TTTGTGCTGAGATTGGTAATACGAACTTCTCGCTATTCCAAGTGTTTGACACATTGTACGAACAGAGTGTGTTTCTTTTTGACAATCGATAAATTGATGTAATTCTGTATCATTTATTTTTTCGCGAATATGGCCATAGCCTTTTTTAATATCTCATTCTCCTCTTTCAGGCGAAGCATTTCTTTTTGCATTCGTTTTAGATCTTCTGGAGTCATTTCTTCCTCATCAATCGTTGTGATAGGAGAATATTTTTTAATCCATTTATAAATCGTTACTTCTGATACACCATACTCGCTGCTTAATTCTTTCACAGATTGGTCTGAATGATATAATTCAACAACCATCTTTTTAAATTCTGCATTAAAGTTCTTGTTTGCCATACGGACACTTCCTCCTTGAAATCCATTGTAAGGACTTAACTAAGTTGTGTCCATATGACTATACTAACTCCACAGTCAAGATCTCACCTGCTGTTTTGTTAAAATTAAATACACTTAAACCATTTATAAAATTATAAAAGAAGCAGAAAGTATGGATAAAGTATCGAATAATAATATTATCGATATGCTTATTGAAAGCTATGTAAATACTAAACTAACAACGAGACAATCTGAAGGTTATAAAGGGATGTACAAGCACCTTTATGAAATGCTGGAAAAGAAATAACACGTGAAAAGTTTAAATAGGAGTGGTACCTGTGGAAAATAAAAATAATTCATTTGTAGTAACAGTTACGCCTATTACTGACAACTTAGATAAGGAAATACAGGCACCTCAGAAAAAAAATTTAAAAACCAACAAGGAAGTATTAAAGTTTCTAATGAATCAAAAGTAGAACTTGAGGCACTAATGAAGATTACCAACAAGAAATTCGCTCACGAAATAATCGATCTACTTATAAATAATTATTATGTAGAAAAAGAATTAACTGCAGAGCAAAAAATGAAATTCAAATTACTAACAGAAATATAAAAAGAAGTATCCCTTATTCTAATTAGGGGTACTTCTTTTTCCTCTCTACCGATATTGAGACGTTATGTTAACCAAATGTGTATACCATATACATCTAAAAATCTGAACAAATTAGTCCTTTCTAATGGTATAATTAGGAAAATGGAGGTGCATGTAACATGGCAAAGAGAACAGAACGATATCTTAATTTTATTGAAAGTGATCCAATCCTTTCTAAAATTTTGGGGGGATTTTCATCATTAGTATTACTATACATTATTATAGGAGGTTGTTTAGTAACTACTATTGAAAACGAATATGTGAGAATGATATTTTCTGGTTTTTATTTCATATCCATCATTATTTTCAACATATTCTTTATAATTCGGTTTGTAAAATACCGAAAAAAATCACTGTGACCCCTAAGTGAAGCAAATGTACAATGACTTCCGCTAATAATGCCTTATGTTAACTTGACTTGAATATGATATACAATAAAAATATAAAAAAGGGGGTAATAAATTCGATGAATAAAACTGCTGTGATATTATCTTTTGCTTTGATGCTTGGTATTGTAGATCAATCTTCCATTAAAGGGCACTTTTGTTGAAGAACTTTTTTGAAGTAGATTCCCAAACTTGGAAATCTACTTTCTAGATATTTGTATAATTTTAAATATTATATATCTTTATGAAAAATTGGTTTACTAAGGAGGTTGTTATATGAGTTACAAGAACACACTTATTACCATTTCAGAGGATTCAAAAGCTACTTCTGCCATAGTACCTGTCACCAGAAATGGAAAACCTACTATTGCTTCTATTGAATATGATTTAATTAAGAATAATCCTTATAAATTTACACAAGAAGATGTGCAATTTAAAACTTATTTAATCAAAAATCAAATAGAAGAAGAAAATACAGATGAACTGCGAAAACAATTTTTTTCAAAACCTATGGCTTGCTTCAGAGCTTCTCCTTTAGTGAAAAATTATGGTTGGGGAATACACTATAACGATCAAGGGAAAATTGCCATTTATGATGTTAAGAGTGAAATATATAACCAATTGCTTAATCAAGATAAGATTACTAAATTAAAAGGTATGCGTTCGAAAAGAAAATAAAACAGTATCTTATTAATCCTTTATTAAAATAAACGGTGGTGTAAGTGGAACAAATGTAGTAGCCGGTGCTATTGTAGGAGCAGGAATTGGTGCTGTTGCTGGTGGAGTAGTAGGAGCATTTGCAGAATAAAAAACTAACTATCAAATAAATAAAGGAGAAAATAAATAAACATGAAAAATAAATTCACACTTCCTCCTTTCAAAAAAATTACCAAAAAAATTAAATATCAATAAAACTAATCTCTATAACTTCTATTTCTTAAACATTTCATGTAATAACAAAAATTACCTATAAGGGGTCACCATATCATTTTAAGAAAATTGTACGCCAAGGGATTTATAAAGGTCATTAAGATTTAATAAACGTTTATAAATATTTTGTAATATGTTTATAAACGTGATAAACCTTGATTTTATAAGGATTATAGTTATGTCCTTAAAGGTATACCTTTACAAACTACGATCGCTTTTCCCATTAGTAAAAGTAATATTCCAGTTGACATTTTAGAAAACATTGACTTTCCAGTGCCAAATAGTCCCTATTTAGCTGGAAAATAGTCTTAGCGTACATCAAACATCTTAATTTGTGTCCAAATTGTTTCTAAACGTACAATTTTCTTTTTTTGATATGGTGAGGCCAAATAGGCTTTAAATCTAAATTATCCTTAAAGAGATATTACGATTATTATAAATGCTCTATAGAAAATACAAACTCATATCTATTACTTAATGTATAATTTTTACACATCTACAGAAAATTAATGGATTAAATGAAAATAGAGGTTTAGTAATGAAAAAAATGAGGAATCATATTATATCTATGAATACACTTAACGAGATAGGACTACTAAATATATCAAAATTGAAACCTGGCGGTCACAAAAAGATGAACTGCTAACCCTGAGCATAAGAGACAGTGACATCTTTCAAATTCAAATGATAAAAATAGATTCAAAAAATAGTAACATAGCGTTATGTCGCTGCTCTTGTTTCAATATGTTTTGGATACAACCAAAAAACTTAAAATTCATAAAATGTGTAATTCAATAAATATTCCCATAAGAATAATTATTCGTTTTATATGTCTATATAATAAAAGTTGTAGCAAGGAGGTGATACATATGAAGATTAAAAAAACAATGCCAGTTCGCGGCATCATCGCTCAGGAGATCTAATTCATTAATTTGTAAACATTAATATCGAATTATTGATGTATCAGATTATGACTTGAAATGGCGCCAAAATGGCGCCATCTCCATTTTTTAAGGTGGGTGATATTTATGCTGAAAATAATGAAAAATAAAGACGTTAATTTGCTAACTCTATCCACTTTGTTATCTTCGATTGGTACTGGGATATCTAGTGTAGGTGTTACCTGGTTAATGATAAATAGAGAAAATGGGGATAAAATTTTCGGGATTGTATCCTTATTGATTACTATCCTTTTATTTTTTATTACCCCATATATAGGAAGTGTAATTGATAAATATTCCCGAAAAAATATTTTTTTATTTAATCAATTAGCAGGTTTTATCGTTGTGAGCTTAATTATTTTAAGAGGAGTATTACAAGGAGAATATGATATGTATGCCCTTGTAATTCTTAGCTTAATATCAAATATTTCTTATGCCTTCTTTTTTCCAACAGTATTGGCGTTTGTTCAAGAAAAATTTCATGAAAATCAATTTAAAGAAATTAATAGCTTGTTAGAAACTGTTAGTCAAACAGCGGTATTAGCATCTGGTAGCCTAGCAAGTATTTTAATGACTAAAGTTAGTTACACATTTATTTTTCTGATAGATGCTTTCTCCTTTTTAGCAGCCTTCTTATTATTTGCTTTTATTACATATGAAAAAACGTTAACAAACAGAAAGTCTCGATCATCTGGATTTTTCTTAAGTATTCGAGAAGGATTCGATTTTTTAAAAAATAAAAAATGGCTAACGTTATTATTTCTGTGTTCTTGGATGCCTTTCTTAATCGTTATGGTAGCTAATTATGTAAATCCCATATTCATAAAAGATGTATTAAAGGCTGATGCCAACGCCTATGCTCTTTCTGGATTAATTGCATCATTAGGAGCCATAGTAGCTGGCATTAGTTATTATTATATTTCAAGCAAACTAGGTGAAAACTGGAGTCTTATTATTTATGTAACTACTTTCACAGTAGCACTTCTTTTAACCTTTGTTTTTCCATCCTTATATATTTTTCTAACCATCAATTTAATTAGAGGATGGGGACATGGTGGAGCTAAAATTACCAGAAAGAATTTAATGATGATTACAATTCCTAACAATATTATTGGGAGAGTAAATAGCTTTTATACATGTGTCGGGTTGTTCGTTAGAATTTTATTAATAGGTATTTTCACTCTGTTCATCCATGACATAGGGCCGCGTTATTTATACTTTGTCATGTTCCTAGTTATGGTGATTTCTAGTGTGCTTGTATATATCAGTATAAATAAAATTAATTTTGATAAAGAAAAACAAAAACAAGGGGTGTCTTAAAATGAATATTACAAATCGTATCACGAGACTTATTAATTCTCCAACCAAAGATTTTTTAATTGCAGCTGATGTAAAAGGGCAGATTCATAAATTTGATTTGAATTTAAATCTTATTCAGTCTAGTCAATCAACGGGGTATAGCTCTCCAATAAATGCTATGGTCGCATACAAAGATGCTATTTATACTAGGAACAGAAGAGGTTCTGTTTGTAAATGGGATCTAAAAACCTTAAAACCTATAACAGTGCAGGATGATTATACACTTAGAGAAGACAAAAATTTATTAGAAAATGAAGAGCCTTCTCCTACATCAGCCAGAGGAATAGGTGTTATTAACGGAAAAGTTTATACTAATAATGGTTATGGACAACTTTTAATTTTAGATAGTGAAACACTAGATGTTTTAGATATAAAAGAAAAAATTTCAGAACAATTTTTTGATAGTTTCAGTACTGAAAATTCAGAATATCAAGCGATGGGTGAAACAAGTGGTTATTTACATATTGGAAATCTAGAAAGAATGGAATTTCCAATTAAAGAAATGATTGATGGTAACAACATTCACTGGGTCCGTTGGGACGATCGTCATAAAAGATTTTGGGCAACTCAAGATGCTGGTGGTGGAGAAGATAAATTTTTAAGTAATGGAGTTATTACCATCAGTACAGATGGTAAAGAAAAACAAGAATATCATTTTACTTATGATGATGTTGAAGCTTTAGAATTAGACGATGAATACAAATATGTGTATGTGGGAGCATTTGATGGACATATTTATGTCTTTGACAATGAACATAAAGAACTTACCCTAAGTAATGTTATTGGCCCATTTCCATATTCAGTTCTCAACTTAGTTTATATCTCTAAAGATAAACTTTTTGTACTGATGCAAAATGGCGAAATACATTGTATTAATTCTCTGGGTGAATTTCAATATAAAGCAAACTATAAAGGAAGCTGTGTTTGGGAATTAGCCGCACACCCGCTCAATAAAAATTTAATTTATTGCGCTAAGGATGATGGTGTCGATATATTATCCTATGAACTTGGTAAATTTAATTCTATTAATGTTCGTGTAGCAGAAAGACATAAACATTTCTTTGGATTAACTAAACGAATTAAACCTTTAAGAGATGGATCATACTTAGCTATCGGACATAAAGGTGTAGTATTTAAAGCAAATCAAGATGGAAATTTAGAGTGGTTTTTACATTTATCCGGTGTTCCTAGAAGTATAGATATTGATTCAGATGAAGAAAGAGCTTTAGTAGCTATTGAACGCGGTTCCTTACATGAAATAAATCTTAAAACCGGTTCTATTTTAAATACAATTGATACTAATGGAAAACCTGTTTGGGTAACAGGGTATACTTATGACGATTTAAAGTTATGTGGTACCAAAGACGGTGAACTAAATTTTTATGATGAAAACAACAAAGTTGTAAAAACAATTAATATTGATGGTGTACCGAAACGATACTTTTTACATGAGGGAAAAACATATATAGTTGGTTCTTGTGGATTAGTAGAATTAGATATGAACAGCGAAGAAGTAAAGAAACAATGGGTAGATTTATTAATTAATACAAAAGAAAGTAGTGTGATTTTAGGGGACTTTGTACATGTTGTATCATATGGTTTTCAAGTTGGAACGTATAAGTATGATACAGGGGAATGGTTTGATTTAGAGGAAAATGTACAAGACTTCCCTAAAGCTACTTTTGGTATTCAAGGTGAGAATGGTGAAAATTATTTGCTAGTAGGGGGAAGGGGCAATTACATTAACGTTTACAAAGTAATTAATGGTTTACCTCAAAAAGTTAGAGAGTTTTACTTGCATTGATGATTTCATAGAGTACTCTAAAAAGAGTTTTTTAAACTATAACTAAGGAGGAATAGCATTGATTTTAGTTATATCTGGTAGTTCTAGGATCTTTTCCAATAATAGGGGATTAGTTAATTATGTCGTTAATAATTTAAATCAGAAGGGTCAAGAAGTTGAATTTTTTGATCTCTCGAAGAATCCTCTTCCTATTTTTACAGGTAATGTTACTGAGTATGAAAATGCGAATGTTAGTAAGTTAAAAGAAATTGCCAATAGAGCAAATAGTTTCGTTATTTGCACTCCCGAATATCATAATGGAATGAGTGGGGGATTAAAAAATGCTTTAGATTTTTTAAGTAAAGAGCAGTTTTTAAATAAACCAGTTACCATTTTATGTGCTGCGGGTTCAGGAAAAGGTGGAGTCAATGCTCTAAATAACTTGAGATTAGTTATTAGAGGATTACATGGATTAGTACTACCTCAACAACATATTTGTGATTCAATATTCTTTGACGATTGCCAAAATTTAATTGATGAAGTAAGTAAAGAAATTATTAATAATATGATGATTGATCTAGTGAATTTTGTATAAAGTTTATTAATTTTCTAAACGATAACGATTGAGCCATTCTGTGATACAGAATGGCTCTGTTTAGTGCAAAATGAAAGTACATAGTAATGCAATAAAAACGTGCAGATATGATTGCACAAAAAAAGGTCTATTCTATAGGGTATTTCTTGTATAATGAGAGAAAAATGAGAATCGGAGACATTTCAAAATGACGAAAAAACTATTTACAGAAAAAGAAATTGAAATACT
>NZ_JAKUDY010000031.1:0-5475 GCF_022662635.1 Bacillus cereus group sp. BfR-BA-01522
TGATGATGGCAGAGAGGTCACACCCGTTCCCATACCGAACACGGAAGTTAAGCTCTCTAGCGCCGATGGTAGTTGGGGCCTTGCCCCTGTGAGAGTAGGACGTCGCCAAGCCAAAAACCTAAGTCAAACTGACTTAGGTTTTTTTGTATTTATGAGTTAAATTTTTATTTTTTTACATCGATAAGCTCAAAGCATTCACAAATAAGCAATATGTCTTCGGAAAATTTGCGACCAATCTTCATCAACTCATTTGTAAAGAATTCTATGTGAGTCTTTTTCCAATACTCATATGTGCGGTCGCCTTCTCCTTCTGCAATCGCGAATTCTTCACTAACTTCATTCATTGGTATTAAAGTAACTTCTATTGTTTTAATAATAGCTACAGGTTCGTCTTTGCTGTTCAATATGATGCTATAATCATTTACTGCTGGAATTGGTTCATTTTCTAATTCATAAAATATATGAGCAGAGCATGTTGCGGTTTTTACACCATTTATTACTAATTGAGCAAGATCATCGGGACAGGCTCCGAATTGCCAAGCGCTGACTGATTTTGGTTTTTCTCGATTTCCCCAATATGTATCCCAGTATGTTTGTGCAAATGCATTTATGATTCATCACCTTCATTTCTGATTTTTGAGACTTTTTTTACATATCAAATGTTATTTGAAAAGTTTTATATGTTTATTTTTAGTTGTTTGTCCTTATAACAATATGAAAGTTGTGAATAGAGTAGCTAATAAAATACGATAGTTTTGAAAGTAGATTTAAAAAGATTACAACAGTCAACATTGCCGCTATGAAAGAAGTAATGAATTCGACTGCGAACATCGGAATATCAGCTATACTTAAATACTTTCAGTTTTTTAATACATCTCGGCCTGTTATTCCAATCATAACGGGAAGAGCAATCAGAAAGGAGAATTCTGATGCTGTTTTATAATTTACTTTTGCTAATAATCCTCCCGAAATGGTAGATCCAGCTCTTGCAAATCCAGGATACATTGCTAAACATTGAAACAAACCAATTGTTAATGCTTGGCGATATGTTAAATCATTTAATGAATAAGCGATAGCCTCGTTTTTTTAACCTCTGCAAAAGAGCGTAATAATGGCCCCTGCGACAAGCCCGATAACGACAGTATATGGCTGAAATAATTATATTTTGATTACATCATGTAATAGTAAGCCAGCAACTACAGCTGGAAATACACCTAGGAATACATGGATTGCATTGAATTTTTTCTCTTTTTGCAAGAGGAATATTATGTTGTATAAAGAAACAAGTCGTTTATGAGATAAAACAGCAATAGCTAAAATCGCTCCTAATTGTATAACAATCTCAAACGTTTTTGCTCTTTCCCCTTCAAAGTCTAATAAGTGTCCGACTAGTATATAAGATGACCAGTAGAAGAGATGGATGAAAATTCAGCTAATCCTTCTATAATACCGAGTATGAAGGCAATCATTATATCGCTCATAAGTTTCCTCCTACTTGTTTATACAGATACAAAATGCATTTCATCATCTGTATAAATCAATGAATATCAATCTGTTTGAAATAGAATATGGCTGCTATAAAGCCAATAAGTGATGTAGTAGTAATAATGATATAAGAATATTCTGGAGGATATGTCGGTTGCAAATCCTGGTTTACTATATCTAGTGCAGCTGTCCAAGGAAATAAATCTTTGTGTTCTGAACTTGCAGTTAGAACATTTATCAATGCTATAACAATTGTTAATATAATAGGTGGAACATATGTTTTTGTTATAAAGGTTACCAATACAATAGGAGACGATAAGATAAAAAGAAATCCACCACTTATTAAAAATTTCACTAAAAATTGGAATAGTAATATGTTATTTAATCCAGGGAACCCTCCTAATAGTCCTAATAGTAAAGTTAGTCCCCATGCAATGACGGTCAGTATCATAATCCAAAGAAATAAAAGGATGAATTTACTCATAACAAAATGGAAACGTGATACAGGAATAGTTAATAAATTTTTTAATGTACTCTCTGTGTATTCACGATTAAAGAGATAAGCAGTAACGACTCCATATAGAAGAACTCCCATAAATAAAGCTGTGTACATATTCACATTAAGAAAAAGGACATCGAAACTCGCAGGTGGAGCCGATGGTTTACTTTGCTTTTCTATATAAAAAGCTAAAACAATCATAAATGGTGCTACAGCTGCTCCGATCATACTGATTAAGAACATATTAGAACGTTTCAATTTTAATAACTCTGTATATAGGAGATTAACCAATTGTTCCACCCCCGACTAATTTGGTGAAATAATCTTCTAATCGATCTTCGCTCATTATAATTTTTAATACTTCAATGTCATTTTGAACAAACATTTTATTGATTTGACCTTGTTGTCCAAAGTGAGAATAAACGCGAATATTTCCTTCATCATGTACTTCATAATCAAAAATATGAAATTGCTTTTCTAAAAGTAGCGCTGCTTTATTATCATTATTTACCTGGAATTCTAGGTATTTGCGATTCATTTTACGTAATGCATCTAAAGATGTCTCTTCTAATAGTTTCCCTTTGTGGATAATTCCCATATGGTCAACTAACTGTTCGACTTCAGATAAAATATGGCTAGAAATGAATATCGTTATATTTCTTTCTTGTGCTAATGTTTTAATAAGCTTCCGCATTTCTTTAATTCCAATTGGGTCTAAACCGTTTGTAGGTTCATCTAGTATTAAAAGTTCTGGATAATGGAGGAGTGCTCTTGCAATTCCTAAGCGTTGTTTCATTCCTAACGAGTATTTTCCAACCAGTTTTTTCGTTTCATGCTGCAGACCGACAATTTCCAATGCCTCTTCAATCGCATTTTTCTTATGAACTCCGATAATTTTTGCGTTAATTAATAAATTTTCTTTTGCAGTTAAGTTTTCATAGAAACCTGGAACTTCAACAATTGAACCAATTCGTCTTAAAATATCTTTTTGGTTTTTGGTGAAATCCTCTCCAAATATTTCGATTTTTCCGTTTGTAGGTTTTATAAGACCTAGTAGCATTCGAATGGTTGTTGTTTTACCTGCACCGTTTCGGCCGATAAATCCGTAAATCTCTCCTTTATTTACATTTATATTGAGATGATCTACAGATTTCTGTTTTCCATAAACTTTTGTTAAGTTTGTTGTTTTAATAATTGTATGTATGGTGAACACCCACTTTCTATGATCTTTTACATACATAATAAAAAGAAGGGTTTAACTGCTACTTAATCAATTCTTAACTATTTCTTAAAAGAATTCTGCTTTGGGATGGAAAAGCCAAAAGTGGTTCTTTCCCATGGAATACTTTCTACCCATATGCGACCTCTGTGCTTTTCAACAAGTGCTTTTGCGATAGCAAGTCCTAAGCCGCTACTACGAGACGAAAGGGTTCGAGATTGATCAATTCGGTACATTCTCTCAAAGACATGTTCTAAATCTTGATGAGGAATACCAGGTCCTTTATCCCAAACGAGGATATGGTATTCATTGTGATGTTCTAATAGCTTGACTCCTAATATTGCTCCTTGTTTTCCGTAATGTATAGCATTTTTTATAAGATTGTTCATTACTCGTATGATGTGAAAAGAATCCCCTGTAATCAAACAAGGCTTTTCTGGAATATCTATTTTTAACTCAATATGATATTTAGATAGCTCGGGCAAAAATTCAATGAGTGTTTCCCGTGTAATTTCTGAAAGGTCTAGCTGTTCTTCTTTAAAAGGAAGTTCATCTGCATCAATTTTTGCCATATGAAATATTTCATCAACCAATTGTTTTAAACTATTTGATTTGTTTGAGAGTATTTCAAGATACTCTAATTCTTCTTCTTTAGAAGTGGCTATACCATCTTTTAAGGCATCAATATATCCGATAATAGAAGTAAGAGGTGTTCGTATATCGTGTGAAATACTCGATAGCAGTTGTTTTCTGGCTTTTTGGGATTTTTTTGCCTCAATTTGTACTTTTTCTAATTTGGTTATTAATTCATTAACATGGAAGATTACATTATCCAACGAACGATCATTATTCGTATATAACCTTGTCTGAAAATTACCGAGAATCACACGTTCTAGTTTTGTGACGATGGACTTTCTAGTTTCTATAAAGTAAAGTCTTTTGAAAAAAAGACTTATTGTGATAAGGATAAGAAGTATAAAGAGAATGAACTGTAATGTATGAGTCATATTGATAAATTGTATTCCAGTAATGATAATGAACTGAAATAGAATTAGATAGAGAATCTTATCGTTCTTCATACTTTTCACCTACAAATTTATAGCCAATGCCCCATACCGTTTGGATGAATTTAGGATTTGAAGGATCAGCTTCTATTTTTTTTCTAAGCTTTCGAATGTGTACCATAACCGTGTTATCATCTTCTATATAATTGCTATCCCAAACATTACGGAAGAGCTGTGTTTTTGTGAACACTTGTTCAGGATTTGATGCGAAAAACTTTAGAAGTTCTAGCTCTTTTCCTGTTAAAGAGATTTCTTTGTCACCTACGGTAACGATGTACTTGCTAATATCAATTGTTAGCCCTTTGAAGGTTAGGATTGTTTTTTCTTGTGTATTGGCATTACTTCCTAATACTAAAAAACGTCTCATAAGCGCTTTAATCCTGGCAATTACTTCATTAACGCTAAAAGGTTTTGTAATGTAATCGTCAGCACCTATACTTAATCCTACAATTTTATCTACCTCTTGATCTTTTGCCGTCAGCATTAATATAGGGATATTGGTATTGTTTCTAAGCCTTCTGCATACTTCGATACCATCAATTTTTGGCATCATTAAATCTAATATGACAAGATTATAGGTATTATGAGTAAATAACTTGAGAGCTTCCTCGCCATCTATAGCAGTGTCTACTGTATATAATTCTCGTTCTAAATATTTCTTTAATAAATCACGTATTTCTTTCTCATCATCTGCTATGAGTACACGAATTTCTTTCATATTTTCACCAGCTTTTCATGTCATTTTGTTAGTAGTTTCATTTGTATATGTATTATAACCTTGGTAATAAAAAATGTAATCGCTATCTAATTATATACTATAAATTGTTAAAATAAGGTTGTTATTGCGGTATTGAATTAGGGAATGTAATGTATGAGCAATCTAGCGAAAAATTATAGAGGGGACAAGAGGAATATTTATCATTCGGTAGAAAGAATAAATATCCTTAAAAAACTATTGACTATTAGTATATGGAGGTGTAATATTATACGAGTCGCTGATAGCAATAACGTAAAACGCGACAAACGAAATAAAAAAACTTAGTTGACATTGAAATATAAAAATGTTAACATAAGGAAGTCGCAAATGAGGCGACAAGCGAGTTCTTTGAAAACTGAACGAAACAAACAACGTGAAACGTCAATTTTTATTTATGATGCTAGACAAACTTTATTGGAGAGTTTGATCCTGGCTCAGGATGAACGCTGGC
>NZ_JAKUDY010000032.1:0-4819 GCF_022662635.1 Bacillus cereus group sp. BfR-BA-01522
GAAATCGAAAAATACCAAAAAGAAAATTACATCACGAGTTTTGCAGGTGCGGTTTACGAGCTTATTCGTAAAGGTTTAAGTGTGTCGGATCGTTAACGTGGCATAAGCCACACCCTATCCGAAGGCGATTCATCCCCCACCTACTCATTGGGCTATGCCCTGCACGTTCCTTGAGGTGGGTGTCTTCTCGCCTAAAAAGATAAAATAAAAAAGCCCCGTTTCCATGCGCAAAGAAACGGGGACTTATACTTTCGTCCAAATTGCTTCCCTACGCTAGCATAACCTAGATCAGGTAATAAAAGGATCAAAGACTCACGGCCTTACTCTCAGTTGGCAACACCAACTCTCCTAGCACAATATAAAATTACCATTGTCAGTATAACACCGTCATCAAGCTTCAGCAACTATTTTAATTTTCTTAATTATCCACCTAATAATAAAATGAGAAATACGCTGCATATGAGCTCCCAGTTTCCTTGTTTCTCTTCGAATCTTGAAGTGGGATTCTTACTACCCGAAAATAGAGGGATACAAGAAAGCATTCTCTCTTTTTGATTTCGCATGGCATTGCACTATTTTCTTATAAAAAAGCAAACATCTATACATTTAACATTATTTTTCTATTGATTTCATATTACATTTATGTGAATAAGCCCCACTCGATTCTATCTTTATACTATAATAAAAGGTACAGTATTACATCTAGAGGAGGCCTTGATTATATGAACTTGAAAGCTACAGCTTTAACAGCAACTACTGTCGCAATTGCTTCCTTACTTCCTTCTGTAACAGAAGTAGATACGCAGACAGCTGCTGCACAGCAAACAGCAAAAGCAAAGACTGGCTATGTGAAGGTAGATAAAGTAAACTTATATCCAACTACAAGCGTCAACAATGATTCAATTGGTAGCATCCCCTATAACACCCCTGTTACCATTCTTGAAACAGTTCACGACTGGTATAAAGTAAATATTCATAATCAGATCGGTTACATAAAAAAAGATGCTATTACATTTACAAAATCTAGTAAGAGAAGCGAGCAATATATTGTACATGCAAATGCGTTAAATGTTCGTTCTGAACCGAATACAGAATCTTCTATTCTTGACGTATTACCGAATGGTAAGTTCGTTGCAGTCCAAGAAACACAAGGAAATTGGTATAAAATTTTTCACAACGGACAAATTGGATATGTACAAAAAGACTTTGTATCTAGCGGTTCAAAACCTTTAGTAAAAGGAATTACCGTGCAAAACACTCCTACCTATACCGTTGCTACTCCAAAACTAAACGTGCGTAGTAATGCGGGAACGAATAGTGCGATTATCGGCTCTTTACAAAACGGTACACAAGTTCAGGTTGTAGAAACAGTCGGAACTTGGTATAAAATTCGCTTCGGCACAGCGTATGGCTATGTAGCCAAACATTATATCCTCCAAAATCAGGCGCAAAATAAAAAGACAAATCCTTCTATCCCAGCTGTTTTTAAATTTCCGACACAAGGAAAAATTAGTTCAACATTTGATATGCGCTGGGAACAAATGCATTATGGAGTAGATATTGCTGCACAAGGGAATGTTTCTATTCATGCAGCCGCTTCAGGAAAAGTTGTGAAGTCTTATTATTCAGCAAGCTATGGGAATGTTGTTTTCGTTGCTCATCGGATCAATGGAAAATTGTATACAACTGTTTATGCTCATATGAAAGATCGCGCTGTAAAGGTAGGAGACCACGTACAGGTTGGACAACTATTAGGACATATGGGAAATACAGGACATTCCTTTGGACAACATCTTCATTTTGAATTACATAATGGAGAATGGAATTTTGAAAAAACGAATGCAGTGGATCCACTGCCATATTTAGTTAGGTAAATACTATGCCACGCAATATCCCATTAATGATTGAATCTATAGCCTTCTTTGGCTTAATTTGTTGTTTAATTATTTATAATACAAGCATTGTATTTTTATCTATTGTTATTACTTTTGTTATTTTAGAAATTATGATGGAAGCATTTCAAATTCGACTGAAACAAAAAATTGCTCATATTTACGTTATGCTTTTTCTTTTAAGTGCTTTTATAACAAACGTAGTAAATGGTGGCTTTTATCTATCTTCCATATTCCCTGTATTCTTCTTGGGAATCTTACTAGTTATATCCCAATATATTAATGTTCCTGATAAACAAAAGAAACAAGAAAAACAAAAGCAGCCAGGGATCTAGAAAGAGAAAACAAATTACTTTCTTTGATGTATAAGAAAATCAAGGCTGCTAATTCATACTACTAAGTAAAAGGGATCTCAATTTACATGAGATCCCTTTTACTTATGTATTTGTTTTTAGCCACATGCATACTTCTCATAAATGAAGCTTAAGTTATATTTTTTTTCTAGACTCATTCTCTGTTCATCGTCACACCAGTAAAATAAAATGTCATGAATAGTTGCATAACGTTTGTTCTTTAAAAACACTCTAAAGAATGACGGTAAACAATCATGTAACTGTATAAAAATATAATTCCGTAAAATTTCTTCCTTATATTCAATTCCTTTACATACATGCAAGAGTTCTTCACAATAATATGCATGCTGAGGAACTTGAATCATTTCAAAGAATGGTATGTAAGATAATAGCTTACCAATAAAGTGTCCATAGCTGTTCATAATCTCGATTGTCATATGTTCCATCATTTCTTTCATAACATATAAATAATCATCAACATGTGTTGTTTTTAATGGATCAAGTCGATCTGATATTTGAGAAATAACAGCTCTCTGACATGCAATAACAGCATGATTAGGTCCATAGTATGAAAGAAAATCTGTGCATTTGCGATATTTTCTTAATAAGTCAAATGTGTATAAATCACCTAAATATGTATTGCAATGTATTGCTAGGTTCATCATGTCATCATTTAATTCTTTTTTAGAAAGAGATTTTGCTTGTTTACATAGGTAAAAGAATGTGAACTCTAAGACTTCTTTATGAGATACTAATTCTCTATATTCTTCTATACATTTTTCATTAAATTTTACTCTATTCCAAATCGCTACATCTTCACTTTTTAATTCTCCAACACGGTACTTAATAATTAAATAGTTTAAAGCGACAATTTGTGTTATGGAATCCCACGTTTCATACTCCATTGAAGTATATACAAATTCATCTAACCTTTGATTTACCATAAATGTATATGCTTCTTGATACCAACCAATCTCTTGACATAAACGAACAATACGCACCAATGTAGGAATCTCATCTTTATGAAATTGAGGTAATTCTTTTGCTTTGTTCATTCCATATAAAATGAATGGAATCAAATTTTCTTCTTTGTAAAACTCTTTTTCTTTCCATACTAGAAGTGTTCTCTCTTTCTCTTCACCTTTTGGACGACAAGGTACAAGTAAAGAAAATAAATCAGCAAAATCTTTTGGTTCCACGTATGTATCAATAACCAAATTCCAATTCGGATTTCCCTGCACAGCTTTCATATAACTCCCCTTTCAATTTTCCCTTCTATATAAACACGCTAAAGTTTGTTAATAATAAAAACTCAACAAATATTGCTATATTCAAAATCACTCATAACTCTCATATCTATTAGTATATCATTTTTTATCGTGATAAAAATTAAGAATAAAAATTTTAAAAAACTTTTCAAATATAGCAATGATCTTTGAATTTTATTTCAGATACATTACACTCACAATGCCTTTGCATTCTAATTGTAAGAATAATGTATCTGATTCTCATTCTTTATTCATCAAAGTTTACATAACTGTCTTAAAGTTCATGTAATCCTTTTGTATGCTCGGATATTTCACCTAAGGCAAAACCAGCTTGATCATCAGCTGCTTCTACTGTTGCTAAATCTCCTAATGCTAACATTCCAACGAGTACTCCATTCTCTACTACTGGCAACCTTCTCACTTGATGCCTTGCCATTAACTCTGTTGCCTTCTCAACCGGATCGTTAGGTGCTACTGAAACAATATTTGTGGTCATCACATTTGTAATTTTATTAGACCCTGGATGCTTCTCAGCAATTCCACGAACAACTAAGTCGCGATCTGTAACAAGACCAACAATTTGATTATTATCGACGACCGGGATCATACCAATTTCTTCTTCTTTCATTTTAACGGCTGCTTCATACACATTATCTAAAGGCGTACATTGTACAATATTTGTACTCATCAAATCTCTTACAAATAGCATATTATTTGTTCCCTCCTTTTAATACATACCATAGTTTTTCCAAATTCCCTTTATTTATTTCAAATACTTCTCTTCATATTTGTTTAGATTTACAACATCGTATGTAAAAGGAACAAGTATACGTAACATAAGAAAAAAGAGTCAGCAATTATGCTGACTCTTTTTTATGACCCGTACGGGATTCGAACCCGTGTTACCGCCGTGAAAGGGCGGTGTCTTAACCACTTGACCAACGGGCCATGGCTCCGCAGGTAGGACTCGAACCTACGACCGATCGGTTAACAGCCGATAGCTCTACCACTGAGCTACTGCGGAATATGATGATGGGCCTAAATGGACTTGAACCATCGACCTCACGCTTATCAGGCGTGCGCTCTAACCAGCTGAGCTATAGGCCCATATTTCTAAACAGGGGCAGTAGGAATCGAACCCACACCGGAGGTTTTGGAGACCTCTGTTCTACCGTTAAACTATGCCCCTAAACGATGCCGGCTAGAGGACTTGAACCCCCAACCTACTGATTACAAGTCAGTTGCTCTACCAATTGAGCTAAGCCGGCTCGCTAATTCAAAATGGTGGCTCGGGACGGAATCGAAC
>NZ_JAKUDY010000033.1:0-3992 GCF_022662635.1 Bacillus cereus group sp. BfR-BA-01522
TATTTTTTAATCCATTTATAAATCGTTACTTCTGATACACCATACTCGCTGCTTAATTCTTTCACAGATTGGTCTGAATGATATAATTCAACAACCATCTTTTTAAATTCTTCATTAAAGTTCTTGTTTGCCATACGGACACTTCCTCCTTGAAATCCATTGTAAGGACTTAACTAAGTTGTGTCCATATGACTATACTAACTCCACATTATGAATACCCTAAAACCAGGACAGGTCTATGAAATAAAAGACGCTTATATTGGAAAAGATAAAAAACTATTAACCCGGGTGATTATGTATCGATTAACAGAAAAATAACTTCGTGAGCGTATGAAAAAGCAATTGTATACGGAAAGTAAAAAAGGCATTACGTATTCGGAAAAAAGCAAACGATTATCTGGCATGAACCTATATGTTACGAATACCCCTTGGGAGATCGTTCCGATGGAACAAATACATGATTTTTACTCCCTGCGTTGGCAAATAGAAATTATCTTTAAAACTTGGAAATCCCTATTTCAAATTCATCACTGGCAAAATATCAAACAAGAGCGATTAGAATGCCATGTTTATGGAAAACTCATTGCTATTTTTATATGTTCTTCTATTATGTTTAAGATGCGACAATTAATTTTACAAAAGAAGAAACAGGAGTTAAGTGAATATAAAGCAATTGGAATGATTCAAGATCATTTACACATTTTATATCAAACCATACAGCAAAACACCCAAGAAATAACAAAGATTCTAATCCGCCTGTTCCACTTACTTCAGAAAAATGGTCGGAAATCTCATCGATACGAGAAGAAAACACTCTTTGATATTTTGGGTGTTGTTTATGAGTATAATGGATCGAGAAAACAAAAGAAAGCTGCATAATTTTTGAAATTTAGCCAATCTAGGTTTATTTGGTATGCTTATTTTTAAGGACACAAAATATTTTAGGAGTTTTTTCGTTCATATGAACGAAAGTTCATTTTGTTTCCGTTCTTAAGTTGATGGGCATGGGCTAGCCCCCCTAACCCCCCAGCCAGCACTCACACCCGAAAACAAGGAGAAATAAAAACCAACTAACCCCGAAAAAGGGTTAGTTGACGTAAAATCCGTTATCGGTAGTTTCGGCTAGTCCTAAAGGTTTTATATTGGATATTCATTCAACCAAATTAATGCTTGTTCATAATCATCAAAAAAATTTACAGACTCTTTTGTATTGGACTGTTGTAAATAATTCATTATCTCTCCTTCCTCAAGGAGAAACGCAATTGCTTTACTATGATTCAAAATGTTTTCATTGAAAAACTTATCTTTCCATGCTTTTTGAACTGAAAAATGATCTGGAGTGTACCCTTTTCTATCTACCAACAATTTGTATTTCCGACCTTCGGAAATGAATTGCTGACAAACTTTCTCGAATCCGTTAAACCATTCATTAACATCATCTGTTTTAATCTTGCCAATCAGATGGGTAACAATTAAATCTCCTGAAACCGTTGTGCTAATATTCTGTTTACTCAACTTGGAATCATCCCCCTTAGTTACAATTATGTGTAAAAAACTTTATGAAATCAATTAAAAAAAGGAATGATTATTTTTTTATGAATAATATATACATATCTACTTAACATAACGCAACATTATCGGAATTTGTTTAAAAAATATACACTCAACAATATGGTACTATATGGATATTAAATCTTTTTGAAAGAGGGATCATAATGATAAAAAGAGGACTCATTCCAGGAATACTTCTATTACTTATCGTATCTGTAGAAGCTTATTTTAGTCGGGATTGGAGCCACATTTATTATGTATGTGGAACTTTTGGGTTAATTAGCATTGGGTTAGCTTTGGCTTACTTCATTGATAGTTTAATTTTAGGTAACAAAGGAACCTTTTCTTCAAAAAAGGAAACGCGTAAAATTGGCCGTATTGATCAATCAAAAGGTTTTTTAATAATGGCTATTCCAAATCTTATAGCAGCACTAGTTTATATCGTCATTTAATGTATATTGTATACAAAACTAATTAACATAACATAAAATTATCGGTAGCAACTTTTTCATAGAATCCTTGTATTAGCAGGGATTCTTCTTTTTTATCTGGTTATCTCGTATACAAGATTTTATACATCGTTGATGTAGCGGGGATTCTAGGGATCCTCGTTACTCTTTTTTTGCATAAAATCTTGTATAATCTTAGTATGGTTTCTAATAGAGTGAGAACAAAAATATCAAGGTGTGTGTTTAAAAGGTCTCTTGATTTGTCTGAGAGACCTTTTTTCTTTTTGATGTTTTATATGGATAAGAAAGTGTAGATAGGTTAGAGGTGAATCTGGAGTGTTTGAGGAGTATACAACAAGTTTGGGTAATGTTGATTTTATAGAAAAAAAGAGGTGGAAAGTTTAGAAGTATTAGCAAAGATGAGAGAACTATCAGTACCACAGTTTTGTAAATTGACTTCGTTACAAGTGAAGATTCAACCAGCTAGACCAATTTATAATTGAAAGACAATATGTAATGCCAGAATCAGAGGTTTTATTGTTAGAAGAAATCCAAAAACGTTATAATACAGATAATCAATTTTTAAGAGTTGATAAAGAATTTAATGAGCGATTATATCAACATGTTGTGAAAATAAAGGGCGGAAATAAAAAGGAGACTATTTAAAGAAAAGGGGTATGACTTTTGAATAATGATAAAAGAAATAATGAATTAATTGTGTTATCTATGTCCATCGGAATGGGAATTGGAACAACTGTTGGTTTACTTATAAATAATCTTGCTTTAGGAATAGTATTGGGAAGTTCAATTGGATTTGCAATAGGAATGATTAGAGGGAATAAAAAAAAGTGAGACTAAGTAAACGAGATTTACATGGAGTAGAGGTGGTTGTATGTGTTGGTCAATCAAAACGGACCTAGCGAAGCAAAGGGAGTATTTGACTTGACCAACCGCACTATACCCGAACCCTCTTGGCACTGAACAAACTACGGTTTGTTCCTGCCAACCGGCGAGGGAGCCCCTCAAGAATGAGGGGTTGGGGAGTTCGATTGAGGGGGTCAAGGGGAAGAGTTCCCCTTGTAGGTTTGGACAAAGTCCAATAAAATCTTGTATAAAAACAGTTGAGTTATAGCGTTCTACACTGAAGAATAAAAACTTTTCTTTGGCTTTTAAAAGGAAAGTTTTACTTTTTTACAGAAGGAAAACACTATATAGCAACCGAAGAACAGCTTAGAACAGAGGGAGGACAAAATATGGCGCAAACGTATTGGGGATCTGAGGTAGCCAAGAACTTAGGGATTGGCTCAAGTACTTTACGGAAATATTGCCTTGCTCTGGAGGAAGCTGGGTATCCTTTCGAGCGCGGCAATAATAATTCTAGAATTTTTTATCATAAAGATGTAGCAACTATAGAACGGTTAGTAACAGCTATGAACAAGAAGAACGTAACACTAGAACAGGCTATAAATTTAGCAATGGCAAGTTTTGAAGAAAATGAGATAGCAACTGTTGTTACAGATAGCATAGTAAATACAGAACACATAAAAACATTAACGGAACGTATAGAACGATTAGAAGAGCTTAATGTAGAGTTAATTCAAAGGTTGGATCAACAAAGTACATTTTTACAGGAGACGGATGCTAAGAGAATAATAAGAGAGGAACAAAGAGATATTCAATTAATGCAGGTATTAAGAGAGATACAAGGGAGTAAGCGCCTCATAGCATCTTCAGAACAGAAGAAATCATTTTGGGATCGTTTATTTCGTAAAAAAATTATAAAGTTCTAATGTCGGAAAAAGAAGAATAGAAATATAGCATACATAGAATAAGGGAATGCTAGTATACTAATCTGTACTGCAGTCCATTTATGGCGATTTGCGATATCGTTGTACCAAAGGATAATATGCTTCGTCAATTGAATGAACTGGTAGACTTTTCTTTTGTTTTAGAAGAACTACAAGATAAATATTGTCTCGATAACGGTCGCAA
>NZ_JAKUDY010000034.1:0-2973 GCF_022662635.1 Bacillus cereus group sp. BfR-BA-01522
ATGTTCTTTGAAAACTAGATAACAGTGTAGCTCATATTTTTAATTTTAGTTTGGTTAAGTTAGAAAGGGCGCACGGTGGATGCCTTGACACTAGGAGTCGATGAAGGACGGGACTAACACCGATATGCTTCGGGGAGCTGTAAGTAAGCTTTGATCCGGAGATTTCCGAATGGGGAAACCCACCATACGTAATGGTATGGTATCCTTATCTGAATACATAGGGTAAGGAGGACAGACCCAGGGAACTGAAACATCTAAGTACCTGGAGGAAGAGAAAGCAAATGCGATTTCCTGAGTAGCGGCGAGCGAAACGGAACATAGCCCAAACCAAGAGGCTTGCCTCTTGGGGTTGTAGGACATTCTATACGGAGTTACAAAGGAACGAGGTAGACGAAGCAGTCTGGAAAGGCTCGTCATAGAAGGTAACAACCCTGTAGTTGAAACTTCGTTCCCTCTTGAATGAATCCTGAGTACGGCGGAACACGTGAAATTCCGTCGGAATCTGGGAGGACCATCTCCCAAGGCTAAATACTCCCTAGTGATCGATAGTGAACCAGTACCGTGAGGGAAAGGTGAAAAGCACCCCGGGAGGGGAGTGAAAGAGATCCTGAAACCGTGTGCCTACAAATAGTCAGAGCCCGTTAACGGGTGATGGCGTGCCTTTTGTAGAATGAACCGGCGAGTTACGATCCCGTGCGAGGTTAAGCTGAAGAGGCGGAGCCGTAGCGAAAGCGAGTCTGAATAGGGCGTTTAGTACGTGGTCGTAGACCCGAAACCAGGTGATCTACCCATGTCCAGGGTGAAGTTCAGGTAACACTGAATGGAGGCCCGAACCCACGCACGTTGAAAAGTGCGGGGATGAGGTGTGGGTAGCGGAGAAATTCCAATCGAACCTGGAGATAGCTGGTTCTCCCCGAAATAGCTTTAGGGCTAGCCTCAAGTGTAAGAGTCTTGGAGGTAGAGCACTGATTGGACTAGGGGTCCTCATCGGATTACCGAATTCAGTCAAACTCCGAATGCCAATGACTTATCCTTGGGAGTCAGACTGCGAGTGATAAGATCCGTAGTCAAAAGGGAAACAGCCCAGACCGCCAGCTAAGGTCCCAAAGTGTGTATTAAGTGGAAAAGGATGTGGAGTTGCTTAGACAACTAGGATGTTGGCTTAGAAGCAGCCACCATTTAAAGAGTGCGTAATAGCTCACTAGTCGAGTGACTCTGCGCCGAAAATGTACCGGGGCTAAATACACCACCGAAGCTGCGGATTGATACCTTTGGTATCAGTGGTAGGGGAGCGTTCTAAGGACAGTGAAGTCAGACCGGAAGGACTGGTGGAGTGCTTAGAAGTGAGAATGCCGGTATGAGTAGCGAAAGACGGGTGAGAATCCCGTCCACCGAATGCCTAAGGTTTCCTGAGGAAGGCTCGTCCGCTCAGGGTTAGTCAGGACCTAAGCCGAGGCCGACAGGCGTAGGCGATGGACAACAGGTTGATATTCCTGTACCACCTCTTTATCGTTTGAGCAATGGAGGGACGCAGAAGGATAGAAGAAGCGTGCGATTGGTTGTGCACGTCCAAGCAGTTAGGCTGGTAAGTAGGCAAATCCGCTTACCGCAAAGGCTGAGCTGTGATGGGGAAGCTCCTTATGGAGCGAAGTCTTCGATTCCCCGCTGCCAAGAAAAGCTTCTAGCGAGATAAAAGGTGCCTGTACCGCAAACCGACACAGGTAGGCGAGGAGAGAATCCTAAGGTGAGCGAGAGAACTCTGGTTAAGGAACTCGGCAAAATGACCCCGTAACTTCGGGAGAAGGGGTGCTTTCTTAACGGAAAGCCGCAGTGAATAGGCCCAAGCGACTGTTTAGCAAAAACACAGGTCTCTGCGAAGCCGTAAGGCGAAGTATAGGGGCTGACACCTGCCCGGTGCTGGAAGGTTAAGGAGAGGGGTTAGCGTAAGCGAAGCTCTGAACTGAAGCCCCAGTAAACGGCGGCCGTAACTATAACGGTCCTAAGGTAGCGAAATTCCTTGTCGGGTAAGTTCCGACCCGCACGAAAGGTGTAACGATTTGGGCACTGTCTCAACCAGAGACTCGGTGAAATTATAGTACCTGTGAAGATGCAGGTTACCCGCGACAGGACGGAAAGACCCCGTGGAGCTTTACTGTAGCCTGATATTGAATTTTGGTACAGCTTGTACAGGATAGGCGGGAGCCTTTGAAGCCGGAGCGCTAGCTTCGGTGGAGGCGCTGGTGGGATACCGCCCTGGCTGTATTGAAATTCTAACCTACGGGTCTTATCGACCCGGGAGACAGTGTCAGGTGGGCAGTTTGACTGGGGCGGTCGCCTCCTAAAGTGTAACGGAGGCGCCCAAAGGTTCCCTCAGAATGGTTGGAAATCATTCGTAGAGTGCAAAGGCATAAGGGAGCTTGACTGCGAGACCTACAAGTCGAGCAGGGACGAAAGTCGGGCTTAGTGATCCGGTGGTTCCGCATGGAAGGGCCATCGCTCAACGGATAAAAGCTACCCCGGGGATAACAGGCTTATCTCCCCCAAGAGTCCACATCGACGGGGAGGTTTGGCACCTCGATGTCGGCTCATCGCATCCTGGGGCTGTAGTCGGTCCCAAGGGTTGGGCTGTTCGCCCATTAAAGCGGTACGCGAGCTGGGTTCAGAACGTCGTGAGACAGTTCGGTCCCTATCCGTCGTGGGCGTAGGAAATTTGAGAGGAGCTGTCCTTAGTACGAGAGGACCGGGATGGACGCACCGCTGGTGTACCAGTTGTTCTGCCAAGGGCATCGCTGGGTAGCTATGTGCGGAAGGGATAAGTGCTGAAAGCATCTAAGCATGAAGCCCCCCTCAAGATGAGATTTCCCATAGCGTAAGCTAGTAAGATCCCTGAAAGATGATCAGGTTGATAGGTTCGAGGTGGAAGCGTGGTGACACGTGGAGCTGACGAATACTAATAGATCGAGGACTTAACCA
>NZ_JAKUDY010000035.1:0-2759 GCF_022662635.1 Bacillus cereus group sp. BfR-BA-01522
ACACGGAAGTTAAGCTCTCTAGCGCCGATGGTAGTTGGGGCCTTGCCCCTGTGAGAGTAGGACGTCGCCAAGCCAAAAACCTAAGTCAAACTGACTTAGGTTTTTTTGTATAACAATGCTTCTATATTTAAATCACTTTGATGGATAGTAAAAAATATGTAGATCAAGATATGCTTCACTTATTATTTTTTTTAAAAAGCGAAGTTGCTTTTTTTATTTATGTCCCTCTTTATCCTCAATCTTTTAGTAAATAATTAATAAACGTTGGAGGTATTTACTGCCTCATATGTATTCCTTTTTCCATTCAATTATTTTTTCGTTGTTTATCTATATTGGTATGTTAGAATAGTAATGTTGTGTAAGATATTTTTTATAAAAGGAGATAGTATGAAAAAAATAAGTGTAATATTAATAGGGATTTTACTACTTCTAACCGTTGCATACATGTTAGTCGGAAATTATTTCTTCAATTATGCATTAAATGCGAAACAAGAAAAAGAATTCTTACAAGGGAATCCTCATTTAGAAAAAACAGTGAATGTGTCAGGGAATGTATTAGTCACGAATGAGCAAAAAAATGCTGAGTTTATTTCAAAATATAAGCCAAATACAATCGTGATGCGTTCTTTTGATGAGTTAAAACTAACAGGATATGAATATATAAATGAGCAATCTAGTCATAAATGGGCAATTATCGTACATGGCTATAGTAGTAAAGCATCAGAAATGACGAAATATATTCGTCACTTTTATGAGAAAGGTTACAGCGTATTAGCACCAGATCTTCGCGGTCATGGAAATAGCGAAGGAGATTATATCGGCATGGGGTGGCATGATCGGAAAGATGTACAACGCTGGATTCAGCAAATTTTAAAGAAAGATCCTCAGGCGGAGATAGCTCTATTTGGTATTTCTATGGGAGGAGCAACAGTGATGATGACTTCTGGAGAAGATTTGCCTCCTAATGTGAAAGTCATTGTTGAAGATTGTGGTTTCTCATCTGTTATGGATGAATTCACATATCAATTAAAAGATTTATTCCATTTACCTAAATTTCCTGTTATGAATGCAGCAAATACAGTTACTAAGCTAAGGGCGGGTTATGATTTAGAAGAAGCATCGGCTGTCAAGCAAGTTGCAAAAAGCAAAACACCAATCTTATTTATTCATGGAGATGCGGATACGTTCGTTCCTTATGAAATGTTAGATGAAGTATACAATGCTGCAAAAGTAGAAAAAGAAAAGTTAATTGTGCCAGGTGCGGGGCATGGAGAAGCTGAACAAGCAAATCCAGATAAATATTGGAATACCCTATGGAACTTTGTGGAGAAATACATTTCAGCATAATTCATGAAAGAGAGAATTTTGGTATTATAAACGATAGACTGACTATGAATTAAGAGAAGTTCTATAAACGATGATGAGAAGGAAATGGTTTTATCTTTCTCATTATCGTTTTTTTTTATTTCGTTTATTTCAAGTGTAGAATGAAATAGAACCTTCATTCAAAATTCAGCGAGAGCCAGGATGCTAGGTGAGCACTCATAAAGCGTCCTTTACCGATTAAAGCTTTACTAAATAGAAGCATAAATTTTTTTGATTACGAATTGCCTATGCTACAATGGTTTAAACTTAATTTTGAAGAGGTGTTCGTATGAAAATTGAAGTTTGGTCTGATTTTGTGTGTCCGTTTTGTTATATTGGGAAGCGTCGTTTAGAAATGGCCTTAGACCAATTTCCGTATAAAAATGATGTTGAAGTTGAATTTAAAAGTTTTGAGTTAGATCCAAATGCTCCGGTATATTCTGGAATCGGTATTGATGAAATGCTTGCATCGAAATACGGGATTAGTATTGAAGAGGCTAAGCGAAATAATATTCAAATTGGCCGGCATGCCGCTAACATAGGTTTAACTTTTCATTTTGAAGAGATGAAACCGACGAATACTTTTGATGCTCACCGTTTGGCTAAGTTTGCAAAAGAACATGGAAAAGAAAAGGAGATAGTAGAAAATCTTCTTTTTGCTCATTTTACTGAATCTAAAAATTTAAGTGATGTGGAAACGCTCGCTAATATTGCTGAAGCTTCGGGGTTAGATAGAAAAGAAGCTTTACATGTTATACAGAATAAAAATGCTTATGCAAATGATGTGCGAATTGATGAGGAAATTGCTCGACAATATCAGATTACGGGAGTACCATATTTCATTGTAAATCAAAAGTATGCAATTTCGGGAGCGCAACCACTTGAAACGTTTTTGAACGCACTTCAAAAGGTGTGAGAAGAAGAAAATCCTAAGCCTAAATTACAAGAACTTTCATCAAATGGTGTGAACGATGCTCTTTGTACAGATGGTAGCTGCTTAGTGTCTTCAAAAGAGAAATAGTTTTTTGTTTTAAGTATGGCTATAGACAAAAAACATGGTTTATTAATTTTAAAACCCCACAGAAATTTCTGTAGGGTTTCTTCGTGCAGAAAGTAACGCGGATTCTAATTCTTTTCTGCCAGTAGTTCATCTACTTTCATATGATTGAATGGGGAATAGCCAGGAATAACATACAGCATATCGTTATAAAAACTTCACAAAAATTGTTGACTATTAGTGAGTAGAGGTGTAATATTATACGAGTCGCTGATAGCAATAACGCAAAACGCGACAAACGAAATAAAAAAACTTAGTTGACATTGAAATATAAAAATGTTAACATAAGGAAGTCGCAAATGAGGCGACAAGCGAGTTCTTTGAAAACTGAACGAAA
>NZ_JAKUDY010000036.1:0-2164 GCF_022662635.1 Bacillus cereus group sp. BfR-BA-01522
CTTAATCATTAAACGGTCTAAACAAACATGCATATTCTCTTTTTCGCTCCTTATTTTTATTAAACATGTCATTTTGTACACGATTTTCGGCTATTAGAAGGTGCCGAAAATGTCCTCGCTATATTTCTACAAAATTTACTCACACATTGAATTATACTGTTCACACTCGATTGTAACCTTAAAAATTTCTAATTGTCCCAAATAAGAAGTAATAGCATTATCCAATAAGAATTCAACACTCTCTGGATCAGCTACATCTTCAACAGGAACGCCAAACAATTCTACACGCAATTTACTAATTCTCTTTAAGTCGTTTAATTGTTGTTCTGTCAGTCTCAAATTATTGTCCTCACTTTCTATCAACCTGCTCCTACGCCTCCGTTACCTCACCGACCGTCCGCTTTCCTCACTCATTCCGTTTCGTTAGCCATCAGTTCACGTGACTGCGTGTCCTTTGAGAGTCCACTCCGTCACCCTACCTTTCTGTCTGCACTTCACTTCATTCGTGTCGCTCCCTTAAGTCGGTTACTTCCGGCTCCGTCGAATACACTTAATAAATGCATGTGCAATCACAACGTCTTCCAGTAACACAACTTCCACCAAGATGAATAAGAATTACAACTCATACGATTACAAAAGCCGTTTCCTAATTGTCCAGGGACCCATGCACGGATATTCTAAATGAGTAGCTGGCGGGCAAACTTCAGCCACACCAACTACGCATTTAGTTTATCGATGTGCATCTCCTAACCAATAAGACTACATTTTCGAAACATAACCGTTACTTCAAAAAAATGTTTTTCTGACTTAACTGATGTTGCTGCACTGTTTGAAAAAGCGTACTCATCATTTGTTGCATTTTAGGCATTTCTTCCAACATAACCTTTTGATTTACGTATTGTTCTAAAGCCAAATGAATCAAAGTGCTTTTAGGAATTCCAGTTTCTTTACTGTAATTATCCAACCAATCATTCATCTTACTGCTAATACGAGTATTCACTCGAACCATCTCACCCATATAATCACCTCTCCTATATCTCACTTAGTAAATATAACATCAATGCTGTATCTAATTCAACATCATTTTGGTGTAAGTTGTAAATAATACTACACAAAAGTTAGACTCTATCCGCTATTAATATAAACAAGTTAAGAAAAATAAAAAGAGGACATCAATTTGACATCCTCTTGACACACAGAGAAGCACACGCTAATATCATAAACGAATATACTTCTTAATATTTTCTAATATAGATAACCAATAGTCCTGAAGAATGGTGTCCACCGCCAAGTGATCCATTTCTTCTAGGGCTTTTTTTATACTTTCTTTAGTCCTTCTAGGAAACTCTCTTAAGTCCATAGTTCCATTGGAGTAGCAAATCAAACAAGCTTTTAACGTTCCTTTAACATTCTTCAAATCAAGAATCGAGAATGAATATAGCTCATCAATACTAAACGGCGGACTCTTCCTCATTCCGTCTACAACTACACCGTCAGAGTCCCTCCAACTGTACTCAATGCGTGTTAGAAACTCACTTTCTACCAATCTATTGAATTTAACAAGCAACTCTTTTTTCTTGTCATATATCTTCAAATATCCATCTTTATTTCTATTCCCATAATAGATAGTTCCTTTATGCCTGTCCTGTTGTCTTCCAGTTTTACTATAAGACACAATATCACTCATGCTACGTTCAATATCAAAAGCGATATCTAAACCTGTAATTAATCGTTTATTAGCTTTTAAAACGTCATTTAACGTATCAAAAACAACTTTGAATACTTTCTCATGTCCATCCTTCTGTATTTCATCATTCTCAAACTTAGAAGGGTTAAACTCAACTTTCATATCGTAGCTATCTTTCTCTTTAGCCGAATTATGTTTCCAACCTATAAAAACTTTACCTTCACCATGTCCTATATGTAAATTTCTATGATAATCCCTAATGGACGTTCCATGATGTTCATGAATAATAGTGTTAGATATAAAGATTTGTTTAGCTGTTATTTTAGTCAAAACATCACTAAACTGTCTTTCTGTCACATCCTCAAACTTAATCATTAAACGGTCTAAACAAACATGCATATTCTCTTTTTCGCTCCTTATTTTTATTAAACATGTCATTTTGTACACGATTTTCGGCTATTAGAAGGTGCCGAAAAT
>NZ_JAKUDY010000038.1:0-1380 GCF_022662635.1 Bacillus cereus group sp. BfR-BA-01522
TTGTCTGGTGATGATGGCAGAGAGGTCACACCCGTTCCCATACCGAACACGGAAGTTAAGCTCTCTAGCGCCGATGGTAGTTGGGGCCTTGCCCCTGTGAGAGTAGGACGTTGCCAGGCAAATGGAGGATTAGCTCAGCTGGGAGAGCACCTGCCTTACAAGCAGGGGGTCGGCGGTTCGATCCCGTCATCCTCCACCATAATATATCGGAGGGGTAGCGAAGTGGCTAAACGCGGCGGACTGTAAATCCGCTCCTTCGGGTTCGGCAGTTCGAATCTGCCCCCCTCCACCATTTTCATTATTGGGCTATAGCCAAGCGGTAAGGCAACGGACTTTGACTCCGTCATGCGCTGGTTCGAATCCAGCTAGCCCAGCCATTTAAGAGCCATTAGCTCAGTTGGTAGAGCATCTGACTTTTAATCAGAGGGTCGAAGGTTCGAGTCCTTCATGGCTCACCATTTAAAAGAATATGCGGGTGTGGCGGAATTGGCAGACGCACCAGACTTAGGATCTGGCGCCTTTGGCGTGGGGGTTCGACTCCCTTCACCCGCACTTTTAATAAAATACTTATAACATGTCTTGCGGAAGTAGTTCAGTGGTAGAATACAACCTTGCCAAGGTTGGGGTCGCGGGTTCGACTCCCGTCTTCCGCTCCAAATATGACATGCCGGGGTGGCGGAACAGGCAGACGCACAGGACTTAAAATCCTGCGGTGGGTGACCACCGTGCGGGTTCGACTCCCGCCCTCGGCACCATATGCGCCCGTAGCTCAATTGGATAGAGCGTTTGACTACGGATCAAGAGGTTAGGGGTTCGACTCCTCTCGGGCGCGCCATTAACGGGAAGTGGCTCAGCTTGGTAGAGCACCTGGTTTGGGACCAGGGGGTCGCAGGTTCAAATCCTGTCTTCCCGATACTTAATTTGGGGCCTTAGCTCAGCTGGGAGAGCGCCTGCCTTGCACGCAGGAGGTCAGCGGTTCGATCCCGCTAGGCTCCACTTTTATTATTGTTGGAGGTATACCCAAGTCTGGCTGAAGGGATCGGTCTTGAAAACCGACAGGCGGTGAGAGCCGTGCGGGGGTTCGAATCCCTCTACCTCCTCCATTTTATTGAAATGGAATTATTCATAGTTTATAAAGACTAATATATAATATTACCTTCATGGAGGTATACCCAAGTCTGGCTGAAGGGATCGGTCTTGAAAACCGACAGGCGGCGAGAGTCGCGCGGGGGTTCGAATCCCTCTACCTCCTTATTTTAAAAATACATTGTCGCGGGGTGGAGCAGTCTGGTAGCTCGTCGGGCTCATAACCCGAAGGTCGCAGGTTCAAATCCTGTCCCCGCAACCAAATGGTCCCGTGGTGTAGTGGTTAACATGCCT
>NZ_JAKUDY010000039.1:0-1137 GCF_022662635.1 Bacillus cereus group sp. BfR-BA-01522
CGATATCGTTGTACCAAAGGATAATATGCTTCGTCAATTGAATGAACTGGTAGACTTTTCTTTTGTTTTAGAAGAACTACAAGATAAATATTGTCTCGATAACGGTCGCAATGCAGTGCCGCCTGTTCGTATGTTTAAATATTTATTACTAAAATCTATTTTTGATTTATCCGATGTAGATGTTGTGGAACGCTCAAAATACGATATGTCCTTTAAATATTTTTTAGATATGGCACCAGAAGATATGGTCATTGACCCTAGTTCATTAACGAAGTTCCGCAAGCTTCGTCTGACAGATGTAGGGTTACTTGACATGCTCATTCAAAAAACAGTGGAAATTGCACTCGAAAAAAACTTGATTAAAAATAAATCTATTATTGTTGATGCCACGCATACAAAAGCACGCTTCAATCAAAAATCGCCGAAAGAATTTTTAATGGAGAAATCCAAATTACTCCGCAAAGCTGTTTATCAAGTTGACGAAGGAATGAAGGAAAAGTTCCCACCAAAAACAATGACAGATGACTTAAGTGACGAACTTGAATATTGTCAAAAAGTAATTGAAACAGTAGAAAAAGAGGAAATCATTCGTGAATATCCAAATGTGAAAGAGAAACTGAATTATTTAAAAGAAATCGTAGAAGATCACCAAGAACACCTCCAATTTTCGCAAGATCCTGATGCGCGAATTGGACATAAAACAGCGGATTCTTCTTTCTTTGGTTACAAAACACATATTGCGATGAATGAAGAACGCATCATTACAGCTGCGGTGATTACAACGGGTGAAAAAAGCGATGGAAAATACCTTCAAACATTGATTGAAAAAAGTCGTGAAACAGGAATGGAAATTGATACAGTTATTGGGGATACTGCTTATTCTGAGAAAAATAATATTCAATATGCCAACCAAAATCAATTACAATTAGTATCGAAATTAAACCCTATTGTGACACAAGGGCCACGTAAAAAAGAAGATGAATTTGAGTTTAATAAAGATGCGGGTATGTATGTCTGTAAAGCTGGACATATGGCTGTTCGTAGAGCACGTACGGGGAAAAAGGGAACAAACAATAGTCAAAGTCATACCTACTATTTTGATATTGAAAAATGCAAAGTATGTCCATTCAAAAGTGG
>NZ_JAKUDY010000040.1:0-1130 GCF_022662635.1 Bacillus cereus group sp. BfR-BA-01522
TATTTACTACACTTCTACAAGCTAAAATTGGAGGGTTATCTAAGATTTCCCATTCTCTTTCTGCTTACTTTGAGCGCATTCGCATCCTTGATTCTACAACCTTTCAAGTTCCAGATCGATTCGCATCTACTTATCCTGGTGCTGGAGGATGTAGTCATAAAGCTGGTGTAAAAATTCAATTAGAGTATGACTTGTTGAGTGGAGAATTTTCTGATGTGAAAATTGAACCTGGAAAGCGAAGTGATCAGGCGTATGGTGCGACTCGAACAGGCATGATACAAAAGAATGAACTATATATTCGTGACTTAGGATATTTTCGTTTACAAGACTTTAAGTCTATCCAAGATAAGCAAGGATATTATTTATCACGTCTTAAATTACCAACTAAAATATATAGAAAAGAATTCGAAACAGTGGTATTTAAAACAAAACCCGTTCAATTGAGACCGGTATATATACAAATTCATTTGGAAGACATCATGAAACAATTACAACCTGGCCAAGTATACGAGTTACATGACGTATATGTAGGGAGCAAAGACAAACTGCCTACTCGTATTGTGGTTTATAGATGTACGGAGGAGCAAAAACAGAAACGCCTACATGAGCGAGCTATTCGTGAAAAGAAAAAAGGGATTACATATACAGATCGTACGAAGCTTTTACAAGGAATTACGGTGTATATGACAAACATTCCTACGGAATGGGTACCAAAAGAGAAAATCTATGATTTATATTCACTGCGTTGGCAAATAGAGCTGTTATTTAAAATATGGAAATCTTGGTTTCGAATTCATCGTTGTAAATCTATTAAACAAGAGCGGTTAGAATGCCATCTTTATGGACAACTCATTAGTATCCTATTATGTTCTTCTACTATGTTTAAAATGCGAGAACTCCTGTTACGTAAGAAACAAAAAGAGCTAAGTGAATATAAAGCGATGTACATAATTAAGGATTATTTTTTACTTTTTCACCAAGCATTACACAAAAACACCCAAGAGCTATCAAAGGTTCTCCTTCGTCTATTTAACCTCCTACAGCACAACGGACGAAAATCTCATCGATACGAGAAAAAGACAGTCTTTGATATTTTGGGTGTTGTTTATGAGTATACCACTTCTACTCAT
>NZ_JAKUDY010000041.1:0-830 GCF_022662635.1 Bacillus cereus group sp. BfR-BA-01522
TTGTTAAAAAAGATAAAACTTATGGAAGGGAGGATGAGAAAGAACTAACGTTACGACCTAACCAAAAATATATGTTAATTCGTTCTATTATTGAAACATACAACCTCAAAAATATGGTGAAATATTTGTGCGGGATCGCTGGTGTTTCACGTTCAGGATACTATAATTATTTTTCTGTTTCTTCGCAAAGGCAGCGAAAAAACAGAATAGATCAGGATGAAATAACGAAAGAATGGATATTAAAGGCATTTCGATTTAAAAACCGAAAAAAAGGGGCTCGTCAAATCAAAATGACATTAGCGGGTCAATTTCAAGTTGTCTACAATTTGAAGCGTATTCGTAGAATTATGAAGAAATACGGGATTATCTGCCCGATCCGCAAAGCGAATCCTTACAAAAGAATGATAAAAGCGACGAAAGAACATTTCGTGGTACCAAATCGATTGAAGCGAGAATTCAGGCAAGGTACCCCTGGAAAAGTGCTTCTTACAGATATCACCTACCTGTTTTATGGTAAGAATCAGAAAGCATATTTATCTACTATTTTAGATGGGTCCACAAATGAAATTTTAGCCTATCACGTTTCAGAACAGCTCACATTAGACATCGCAATGACGACTCTTCACAACCTAAAGAAGAATAAGAAAATTCGATTGACTGAAGATGCCTATATTCATTCTGATCAAGGAGCTCATTATACAAGTCCGACCTATCAAAAACTAGTTAAAAAATTAAAACTGGGACAATCCATGTCAAGACGAGGAAACTGTTGGGATAATGCCCCCCAAGAATCTTTTTTCGGGCATTTTAAAGATGAAGCGCATATAAAA
>NZ_JAKUDY010000042.1:0-723 GCF_022662635.1 Bacillus cereus group sp. BfR-BA-01522
GTTCTTGCATTCGTGATGTTCTCATGGATGCAAGCTACTTTACGTTTTTGCTTTTGATAGTTTTTTGCTTCATCCAGTTTGCATTTTCGTTTTAACGCTAATTCCTGTCGCCTAGAAAGAACACGTTGTGCTTTCGCTAATTTTTCTTCTAGTTTACGAAACCATTTAGGATTCCCAAAAACTTCACCTGTTGAAAGAATCGCAAAATCTTTCAGACCAACATCCATGCCAACAGATGAACATGTTTTAGGAAGTTCTTGTACTTCTGTTTCAGCAAGAATCGAAACAAAATACTTGCCACTTGGATTTCGTCTCATTGTAGCATGAAGAATACGCCCTTCTACTTCACGACTTTTCGCAAACTTAACTAATCCAAGTTTAGGTAACTTGATTTTGTTGCCCGCAATCGCAATATTTCCATTCGTATGCTTTGTCGTGTAGGATTGCACTTTATTCTTTTTAGACTTGAAACGCGGTGCTTTGTTTTGTTTCTTGAAGAATCGAGTATACGAATCAGCAAGGTTTTTGAGTGATGATTGAAGTGATGTGCTGTCTACTTCTTTTAACCAAACTAATTCTTTCTTTAGTTGTGTTAATTGAGAAGAGCAAGTGTTATAAGTTAATCCTTTGCCTGTCTCTTTGTATGCGTCATTCCATTGTGCTAAAAAATGATTGAATACAAAACGTGAACAACCGATTGTTTTTGCAATTAGAATTTCTTGC
>NZ_JAKUDY010000043.1:0-649 GCF_022662635.1 Bacillus cereus group sp. BfR-BA-01522
GATACAGAATTACATCAATTTATCGATTGTCAAAAAGAAACACACTCTGTTCGTACAATGTGTCAAACACTTGGAATAGCGAGAAGTTCGTATTACCAATCTCAGCACAAAACAGAGTCAAAGCGTAGTCGTGAAAATGAAGAGTTAACCAAACAAATTATACAAATTCATCAAGATAGTGGAGGGCGTTACGGTGCACCGAAAATTCATCAAACCCTATTGGAACAAGGGTTTCAAGTAAGTGTAAAGCGTGTGCAACGACTCATGAAAAAAGAAAATATTCGCTCCATCATCTTAAAGAAATATAAACCACATTCATCAAAATCAACTATAGAAGAACGAATAAATCTACTAGAACAGGACTTCTCTACAACGACAATTAATGAAAAGTGGGTGGCGGATATTACTTATATTCACACGCAAAAAGATGGCTGGTGTTACCTTGCATCAGTGATGGATTTGCATTCTAAGAAAATTATTGGATATTCATTTTCACGAAATATGACAACGAACCTTGTGGTAAAAGCTTTAGAAAACGCTTACCATACACAAAGACCACAAAAAGGGCTCATTTTACATACTGATTTAGGAACACAATATACAAGTCAGGAATTTCAAACTTTACTCGCGAATTATAAAATAAAGCCTT
>NZ_JAKUDY010000044.1:0-591 GCF_022662635.1 Bacillus cereus group sp. BfR-BA-01522
TGATGATGGCAGAGAGGTCACACCCGTTCCCATACCGAACACGGAAGTTAAGCTCTCTAGCGCCGATGGTAGTTGGGGCCTTGCCCCTGTGAGAGTAGGACGTTGCCAGGCTATATTATTCCGCAGTAGCTCAGTGGTAGAGCTATCGGCTGTTAACCGATCGGTCGTAGGTTCGAGTCCTACCTGCGGAGCCATTTATGGAGAGCTGTCCGAGATGGCCGAAGGAGCACGATTGGAAATCGTGTATACGTCACAAGCGTATCAAGGGTTCGAATCCCTTGCTCTCCGCCATTAGGAACTTTTGGCCCGTTGGTCAAGTGGTTAAGACACCGCCCTTTCACGGCGGTAACACGGGTTCGAATCCCGTACGGGTCACCACTTTTGGAGGATTAGCTCAGCTGGGAGAGCACTTGCCTTACAAGCAGGGGGTCGGCGGTTCGATCCCGTCATCCTCCACCATTTTAAATTAAAATAATAATCGTCGCGGGGTGGAGCAGTCTGGTAGCTCGTCGGGCTCATAACCCGAAGGTCGCAGGTTCAAATCCTGTCCCCGCAACCAAATGGTCCCGTGGTGTAGTGGTTAACATGCCT
>NZ_JAKUDY010000045.1:0-442 GCF_022662635.1 Bacillus cereus group sp. BfR-BA-01522
ACCCGTACCCTTAACAACCTTACTCTCCATATACTGATAAGCCTCTTTCAGAGAATACTGTCCTCCCCCTGAGACATTTCCTACTCCAGCCATGGCGAAGCCTTTTCCCTCGCCTGGGATCCATTTGTACTCCAGTAATGTTTTTACTGCGTGCTGGATCTTTTCATTCCCCTGCAAGAAGCTTGTTTTTACGGTTGTGGCACCTTTGTTCCATAGACTTCCGATTTTGTCGGCAAATCCTTTTGCTGTCGAGGCTACAAAGTTTACACCTTCTGTTACTTTGTGGCTGGCTGTTTTTATGCCATCAACAGCTGCTTTTTAGTAGATACTTTTTATTTTCTCAATCTAACAAAATATTAACTTTTTTATTATATCTTATTTCTATACTAAGACGAAAAAAGCACTTGTTGCCTTTCAGAGACAATCAAGCGCTTTAAGTTCA
>NZ_JAKUDY010000046.1:0-406 GCF_022662635.1 Bacillus cereus group sp. BfR-BA-01522
CCGTCCTTCATCGACTCCTAGTGTCAAGGCATCCACCGTGCGCCCTTTCTAACTTAACCAAACTAAAATTAAAAATATGAGCTACACTGTTATCTAGTTTTCAAAGAACATGCCTACTGCGCTGCATCTGCTTCTCTGCTGACATGCGGTGAGGAATCCATCATCGTGGAATTCACTTTCAGACGCAAACGCAAGAAAAAACAAACTGCTTACGCTGTATAAACTTGAGAGAAAGTTCTCTCAAAACTGAACAAAACGAAACACGGAAACTTATATTGATGAACAACGTTCATCCATTCTCCATAGAAAGGAGGTGATCCAGCCGCACCTTCCGATACGGCTACCTTGTTACGACTTCACCCCAATCATCTGTCCCACCTTAGGCGGCTGGCTCCAAAAGGTTACC
>NZ_JAKUDY010000047.1:0-391 GCF_022662635.1 Bacillus cereus group sp. BfR-BA-01522
TTTTGAACTACCCCCACTTAACACTCTTACGAGCTGTTTGAAGTGGGAGATTCCTAAGAACACCAACCTAACGGTTAGTTATTGATTAGGCTATCCCCGTAGTCCCTACGGTTAGAAGTCTTATTGCTTCATTTTTTAGATTGATACTTGCATTCATATCTCGATCGTGATGTGTGCCACAAGAAGGACAATCCCATTCACGTAGGTTGAGATTCTTAACGTCTTTGTTTTGGTAACCGCAAACTTAACTAATCCAAGTTTAGGTAACTTGATTTTGTTACCCGCAATCGCAATATTTCCATTCGTATGCTTTGTCGTGTAGGATTGCACTTTATTCTTTTTAGACTTGAAACGCGGTGCTTTGTTTTGTTTCTTGAAGAATCGAGTATAC
>NZ_JAKUDY010000048.1:0-361 GCF_022662635.1 Bacillus cereus group sp. BfR-BA-01522
ATTTGGTGGAGCCTAGCGGGATCGAACCGCTGACCTCCTGCGTGCAAGGCAGGCGCTCTCCCAGCTGAGCTAAGGCCCCAAGTTGTATGGTGGGCCTAAATGGACTTGAACCATCGACCTCACGCTTATCAGGCGTGCGCTCTAACCAGCTGAGCTATAGGCCCATACAATTTGCAGAATTAATTTATATCACATTTCTTTTTTAGAGTCAATACTTTTTTCATTGAACTCTCAAAACTAAACGAAATCAAAACACGGAAACTTATATTGATGAACAACGTTCATCCATTCTCCATAGAAAGGAGGTGATCCAGCCGCACCTTCCGATACGGCTACCTTGTTACGACTTCACCCCAATCAT
>NZ_JAKUDY010000049.1:0-354 GCF_022662635.1 Bacillus cereus group sp. BfR-BA-01522
GAACATCACGAATGCAAGAACAGACTATTTGCAAAAAATCTCTACTTACATTGTCAAAAACCACGACATCATTGGTATGGAAGATTTGCAAGTGTCAAATATGTTGAAGAACCGTAAGTTAGCGAAAGCAATTCGTGAAGTATCATGGTCGCAATTTAGAACGATGTTAGAATACAAAGCAAAGTGGTATGGCAAACAGGTAGTAACTGTGTCTAAAACCTTTGCAAGCTCTCAATTATGTTCAGTTTGCGGTTACCAAAACAAAGACGTTAAGAATCTCAACCTACGTGAATGGGATTGTCCTTCTTGTGGCACACATCACGATCGAGATATGAATGCAAGTATCAATCTAAA
>NZ_JAKUDY010000050.1:0-338 GCF_022662635.1 Bacillus cereus group sp. BfR-BA-01522
TCCCTGAAAGATGATCAGGTTGATAGGTTCGAGGTGGAAGCGTGGTGACACGTGGAGCTGACGAATACTAATAGATCGAGGACTTAACCAATAAAAAAAGCGGAAGCGACTCGCTCAGAATGGAAGAGCATTGGAGTGCCTGACTATAGAAGCGTTCTTTGCTTCGGCAGGAAGGTACGAAATGATCGAAATTCTAGTCGCTGGAGCTGGATTCAATATGAAGCAAGTGTTATCTAGTTTTGAGAGAATATAAAAAAACTTGTTGACTTTTTAAGTGAATTAGGTATAATAATGATTGTCTCAAATGAATATTGTCTGGTGATGATGGCAGAGAGGTC
>NZ_JAKUDY010000051.1:0-322 GCF_022662635.1 Bacillus cereus group sp. BfR-BA-01522
ACAAAACGTGAACAACCGATTGTTTTTGCAATTAGAATTTCTTGCTCCTTGTTTGGATAGATACGAAACTTATACACTTTGTTAACTAACATTGATTTCACCTCCTTTTAGTATATACTAATTATATACAAAACATAAGTATATACTAAAAGGAGGTGAAGTAGTATGGAACGTATTTCAAAATTAATTACGTTTCCTGCTGATTTAATGCCAGAAATCGAAAAATACCAAAAAGAAAATTACATCACGAGTTTTGCAGGTGCGGTTTACGAGCTTATTCGTAAAGGTTTAAGTGTGTCGGATCGTTAACGTGGCATAAGCC
>NZ_JAKUDY010000052.1:0-322 GCF_022662635.1 Bacillus cereus group sp. BfR-BA-01522
TCGGCGGTTCGATCCCGTCATCCTCCACCATATATGCCGGCTTAGCTCAATTGGTAGAGCAACTGACTTGTAATCAGTAGGTTGGGGGTTCAAGTCCTCTAGCCGGCACCAGTAACTATGGCGACTGTGGCGAAGTGGTTAACGCACCGGATTGTGGCTCCGGCATTCGTGGGTTCGATTCCCATCAGTCGCCCCATATTTTAAAATATAGTATGCGGGTGTGGCGGAATTGGCAGACGCACCAGACTTAGGATCTGGCGCCTTTGGCGTGGGGGTTCGACTCCCTTCACCCGCACTTTTAATAAAACACTTATAACATGTC
>NZ_JAKUDY010000053.1:0-320 GCF_022662635.1 Bacillus cereus group sp. BfR-BA-01522
TCGAATTGGTGCCACAACGACAACAACATTACCAAGTAGCCATGCATACGGGGTTCCGCAAACCATTACGACAAAAAAAGAAAAAATAACAGTAGATGACATTTTCAAAGACTCACTGGCCTTTGATCACGTACTTCGTGCGCAGTATAAAGAAGTCAAAAAGCAAAATCCAGATGCGAAACTAAACTACAAAGAATATCGTCAACTAATCCCATCTATGCGAGGATTTGAGTATACCTCTATAGAAGACGAACAGAAAAAATTAGAAGCATGGCGTGATGTAGCAATCAGCGGAGCACTGATCATCACGACAATCTTCT
>NZ_JAKUDY010000054.1:0-307 GCF_022662635.1 Bacillus cereus group sp. BfR-BA-01522
AGGGGTTCGACTCCTCTCGGGCGCGTTCTCTTTCGGGAAGTGGCTCAGCTTGGTAGAGCACCTGGTTTGGGACCAGGGGGTCGCAGGTTCAAATCCTGTCTTCCCGATACTTGATTTGGGGCCTTAGCTCAGCTGGGAGAGCGCCTGCCTTGCACGCAGGAGGTCAGCGGTTCGATCCCGCTAGGCTCCACCAAACAGTTCTTTGAAAACTGAACGAAACAAACAACGTGAAACGTCAATTTTTATTTATGATGCTAGACAAACTTTATTGGAGAGTTTGATCCTGGCTCAGGATGAACGCTGGCGG
>NZ_JAKUDY010000055.1:0-300 GCF_022662635.1 Bacillus cereus group sp. BfR-BA-01522
CCGCCAGCGTTCATCCTGAGCCAGGATCAAACTCTCCAATAAAGTTTGTCTAGCATCATAAATAAAAATTGACGTTTCACGTTGTTTGTTTCGTTCAGTTTTCAAAGAACTAAAAGCGGGTGAAGAGAATCGAACTCTCGACCAGAGCTTGGAAGGCTCTTGTTTTACCACTAAACTACACCCGCGTGGTCGGGAAGACAGGATTTGAACCTGCGACCCCCTGGTCCCAAACCAGGTGCTCTACCAAGCTGAGCCACTTCCCGTTAATGGCGCGCCCGAGAGGAGTCGAACCCCTAACCT
>NZ_JAKUDY010000056.1:0-299 GCF_022662635.1 Bacillus cereus group sp. BfR-BA-01522
TTTGTATACGTTATTCCACTTCTCTAAAAAGTGATTGAATACAAACCGAGAACATCCGATTGTTTTCGCAATCAGTATTTCTTGTTCTTTATTCGGGTAGATACGGAATTTGTATGCCTTTTTGACCAACATTGATTTCTACCTCCTTCTCGGTATACACTAATTATATATTTAATATATAGAATGTATCGAGTATATACTGAAAGGGTAGTGAAAAACATGAAACGTATTTCAAAATTAATTAAGTTCCCTGCTGATTTAGTAGCAGAAATCGAAAAGTATCAAAAGGAAAACTATAT
>NZ_JAKUDY010000057.1:0-280 GCF_022662635.1 Bacillus cereus group sp. BfR-BA-01522
TCGCAGGTTCAAATCCTGTCCCCGCAACCAAATGGTCCCGTGGTGTAGTGGTTAACATGCCTGCCTGTCACGCAGGAGATCGCCGGTTCGACCCCGGTCGGGACCGCCATTACATAAGGCTCGGTAGCTCAGTCGGTAGAGCAGAGGACTGAAAATCCTCGTGTCGGCGGTTCGATTCCGTCCCGAGCCACCATTTTGAATTAGCGAGCCGGCTTAGCTCAATTGGTAGAGCAACTGACTTGTAATCAGTAGGTTGGGGGTTCAAGTCCTCTAGCCGGCA
>NZ_JAKUDY010000058.1:0-261 GCF_022662635.1 Bacillus cereus group sp. BfR-BA-01522
TGTATGTAATGCACTCTTTAATGTCTCATTCTCCTTTAACGATTGTACCACATTTTTCCCCATATTTGGATGGAAGTCAGCGATTCCCTCTTTCCATTTTGTGAGCTTTGCCAGGGATCCAAGGTCGAGTGTTCCTTTGAATGCTTTTGTTGCTGAACCGAGTCCTGGGATAAGGTCAAGTGCTCCGAAGAAGCCAGCTTCTACTTGTTCTTCTTTGCTTAGTTTTCGGCGCGTTCCCCAATCCTCCCCTTCGATGGCACT
>NZ_JAKUDY010000059.1:0-250 GCF_022662635.1 Bacillus cereus group sp. BfR-BA-01522
ATGATTGAATACAAAACGTGAACAACCGATTGTTTTTGCAATTAGAATTTCTTGCCCCTTGTTTGGATAGATACGAAACTTATACACTTTGTTAACTAACATTGATTTCACCTCCTTTTAGTATATACTCATTATATATCAAACATAAGTATATACCGAAATGGAAGTGAAGTAGTATGGAACGTATTTCAAAATTAATTAAGTTTCCTGCTGATTTAGTGGCAGAAATCGAAAAATACCAAAAAGAAAA
>NZ_JAKUDY010000060.1:0-249 GCF_022662635.1 Bacillus cereus group sp. BfR-BA-01522
ATGATTGAATACAAAACGTGAACAACCGATTGTTTTTGCAATTAGAATTTCTTGCCCCTTGTTTGGATAGATACGAAACTTATACACTTTGTTAACTAACATTGATTTCACTCCTTTTAGTATATACTCATTACATACCAAACATAAGTATATACCGAAATGGAAGTGAAGTAGTATGGAACGTATTTCAAAATTAATTAAGTTTCCTGCTGATTTAGTGGCAGAAATCGAAAAATACCAAAAAGAAAA
>NZ_JAKUDY010000061.1:0-245 GCF_022662635.1 Bacillus cereus group sp. BfR-BA-01522
GGAGTTATATCGATATATGTCTCCCACTACACTTAATCAATTAGCTATAGAAGCTGGTGGAATGAAACGAAAACGTAAGTGCCATGGGCACCATTTTCTATCTTTGTGTGTATGGTTAAATCAACAAATCGCTACTACCTCTCTTACTCAACTTTGTAGTCAATTAGAAACCTCAACAGGAATTTTATTGAGTCCGGAGGGACTTAATCGACGCTTTAACTCAGCTTCTGTAGCTTTCTTTCGAA
>NZ_JAKUDY010000062.1:0-240 GCF_022662635.1 Bacillus cereus group sp. BfR-BA-01522
GAACATCACGAATGCAAGAACAGACTATTTGCAAAAAATCTCTACTTACATTGTCAAAAACCACGACATCATTGGTATGGAAGATTTGCAAGTGTCAAATATGTTGAAGAATCATAAGTTAGCTAAAGCCATTAGTGAAGTGAGTTGGTCGCAATTCAGAACGATGTTAGCGTACAAGGCAAGATGGTACGGTAAACAAGTAGTTACTGTATCTAAAACATTTGCAAGTTCTCAATTGTG
>NZ_JAKUDY010000063.1:0-239 GCF_022662635.1 Bacillus cereus group sp. BfR-BA-01522
ACATATGGCTGTTCGTAGAGCACGTACGGGGAAAAAGGGAACAAACAATAGTCAAAGTCATACCTACTATTTTGATATTGAAAAATGCAAAGTATGTCCATTCAAAAGTGGATGTTACAAGGAAGGCACTAAAAGTAAAACATATTCTGTGACAATTAAATCCACTGAACATAAGGAACAACAAGCATTTCAAGAAAGTGCATATTTTAAAGAAAAGGGGAAAGAGCGTTATAAAATTG
>NZ_JAKUDY010000064.1:0-237 GCF_022662635.1 Bacillus cereus group sp. BfR-BA-01522
CTTCATCGACTCCTAGTGTCAAGGCATCCACCGTGCGCCCTTTCTAACTTAACCAAACTAAAATTAAAAATATGAGCTACACTGTTATCTAGTTTTCAAAGAACATACCAATTTATATAAAATAATATTTGGTGGAGCCTAGCGGGATCGAACCGCTGACCTCCTGCGTGCAAGGCAGGCGCTCTCCCAGCTGAGCTAAGGCCCCAAGTTGTATGGTGGGCCTAAATGGACTTGAAC
>NZ_JAKUDY010000065.1:0-237 GCF_022662635.1 Bacillus cereus group sp. BfR-BA-01522
CTTCATCGACTCCTAGTGTCAAGGCATCCACCGTGCGCCCTTTCTAACTTAACCAAACTAAAATTAAAAATATGAGCTACACTGTTATCTAGTTTTCAAAGAACATACCAAGTTATATAAAATAACATTTGGTGGAGCCTAGCGGGATCGAACCGCTGACCTCCTGCGTGCAAGGCAGGCGCTCTCCCAGCTGAGCTAAGGCCCCAAGTTGTATGGTGGGCCTAAATGGACTTGAAC
>NZ_JAKUDY010000066.1:0-225 GCF_022662635.1 Bacillus cereus group sp. BfR-BA-01522
CTACCTCTCTTACTCAACTTTGTAGTCAATTAGAAACCTCAACAGGAATTTTATTGAGTCCGGAGGGACTTAATCGACGCTTTAACTCAGCTTCTGTAGCTTTCTTTCGAACTATATTTACTACACTTCTACAAGCTAAAATTGGAGGGTTATCTAAGATTTCCCATTCTCTTTCTGCTTACTTTGAGCGCATTCGCATCCTTGATTCTACAACCTTTCAAGTTC
>NZ_JAKUDY010000067.1:0-225 GCF_022662635.1 Bacillus cereus group sp. BfR-BA-01522
GAACTTGAAAGGTTGTAGAATCAAGGATGCGAATGCGCTCAAAGTAAGCAGAAAGAGAATGGGAAATCTTAGATAACCCTCCAATTTTAGCTTGTAGAAGTGTAGTAAATACAATTCGAAAGAAAGCTACAGAAGCTGAGTTAAAGCGTCGATTAAGTCCCTCCGGACTCAATAAAATTCCTGTTGAGGTTTCTAATTGACTACAAAGTTGAGTAAGAGAGGTAG
>NZ_JAKUDY010000068.1:0-223 GCF_022662635.1 Bacillus cereus group sp. BfR-BA-01522
AAATGACGAAAAAACTATTTACAGAAAAAGAAATTGAAATACTATCAAAAAATCGATACGTAAAATCGGTCAGCCCAAAAGGAATTACTTATACCGACGAATTCAAGCGTACTTTCATTAAAGAAAACGAAAAAGGAAAACCCCCTCGCATTATTTTTGAAGAATGTGGATTTGATGTAGAAATCATTGGCATACAACGTGTTATATCATCAGGAAATCGGTG
>NZ_JAKUDY010000069.1:0-223 GCF_022662635.1 Bacillus cereus group sp. BfR-BA-01522
TTAGATTCAGATAGATGTATTGATTTCTATCATAGAAAACAAGAAAAGAAAATAAATACATTACTTGAGGATTATACAACGCTGCAAAACTATTGTGATAAAGCAGGACAGGTTGTATATGAACATATAGATGAACCGTTCTATAAAAAGATGGATGAATTTGCTCAAAAAATGAGAGACATATCCATTCGAGACTTTCAAACAAAAAATCGAATTGGTGCCA
>NZ_JAKUDY010000070.1:0-223 GCF_022662635.1 Bacillus cereus group sp. BfR-BA-01522
GGTAACCTTTTGGAGCCAGCCGCCTAAGGTGGGACAGATGATTGGGGTGAAGTCGTAACAAGGTAGCCGTATCGGAAGGTGCGGCTGGATCACCTCCTTTCTATGGAGAATAGATGAACGTTGTTCATCAATATAAGTTTCCGTGTTTCGTTTTGTTCAGTTTTGAGAGAACTTTCTCTCAAGTTTATACAGCGTAAGCAGTTTGTTTTTTCTTGCGTTTGCG
>NZ_JAKUDY010000071.1:0-223 GCF_022662635.1 Bacillus cereus group sp. BfR-BA-01522
CGTATTTTCATTAAAGAAAACGAAAAAGGAAAACCCCCTCGCATTATTTTTGAAGAATGTGGATTTGATGTAGAAATCATTGGCATACAACGTGTTATATCATCAGGAAATAGGTGGCGTACTTCCTATAAGAAAGATGGTGTATTTGGTCTAAGAGATACGCGTAAAGAAAACTCAGGAAGAAAGCTAGAGAGAGAACTTACATTAGAAGAGAAATATGCGC
>NZ_JAKUDY010000072.1:0-223 GCF_022662635.1 Bacillus cereus group sp. BfR-BA-01522
CTTCGTCTATTTAACCTCCTACAGCACAACGGACGAAAATCTCATCGATACGAGAAAAAGACAGTCTTTGATATTTTGGGTGTTGTTTATGAGTATACCACTTCTACTCATTAGGTAGCATAGTAAAAAATTTGAAACCCGTCAGGGTTTATTTGATATGCCTACTTTTATAAAATCTATAAAAGATAATAAAAACTATATGGAAAGACCGCATTTTATATAA
>NZ_JAKUDY010000073.1:0-223 GCF_022662635.1 Bacillus cereus group sp. BfR-BA-01522
GAAACAGAAGTACAAGAACTTCCTAAAACATGTTCATCTGTTGGCATGGATGTTGGTCTTAAAGATTTTGCGATTCTTTCAACAGGTGAAGTTTTTGGTAATCCTAAATGGCTTCGTAAACTAGAAGAAAAATTAGCGAAAGCACAACGTGTTCTTTCTAGGCGACAGGAATTAGCGTTAAAACGAAAATGCAAACTGGATGAAGCAAAAAACTATCAAAAGC
>NZ_JAKUDY010000074.1:0-223 GCF_022662635.1 Bacillus cereus group sp. BfR-BA-01522
TTTGCTTCTTCAAATGAGACATATTTTGTACGATATACTTCTTCTTTCTTTAAAATGGCGTGAAATGACTCAATACAAGCGTTATCGTATGGACAACCTTTTTTACTGAAAGAAGGCTTTATTTTATAATTCGCGAGTAAAGTTTGAAATTCCTGACTTGTATATTGTGTTCCTAAATCAGTATGTAAAATGAGCCCTTTTTGTGGTCTTTGTGTATGGTAAG
>NZ_JAKUDY010000075.1:0-223 GCF_022662635.1 Bacillus cereus group sp. BfR-BA-01522
GTTAAAGGAGAATGAGACATTAAAGAGTGCATTACATACATGGAAAAAAACGAAGGTCCCCGTAGGAATCAGGTCAGCAGACACTGGAATGGGAATAAAAATTCCTCATATCGAACATGCAACTGTTGGAGAAATAGCAGAAAACTTTGCAAGAGTGCGAGCAACCGCTAAAGAGGATGCTTATCAACTTGCGAAGGGGAATGGTGGTTCGGGAGTTAAGGGT
>NZ_JAKUDY010000076.1:0-223 GCF_022662635.1 Bacillus cereus group sp. BfR-BA-01522
AGGAAGAAATGACTCCAGAAGATCTAAAACGAATGCAAAAAGAAATGCTTCGCCTGAAAGAGGAGAATGAGATATTAAAAAAGGCTATGGCCATATTCGCGAAAAAATAAACGATACAGAATTACATCAATTTATCGATTGTCAAAAAGAAACACACTCTGTTCGTACAATGTGTCAAACACTTGGAATAGCGAGAAGTTCGTATTACCAATCTCAGCACAAA
>NZ_JAKUDY010000077.1:0-218 GCF_022662635.1 Bacillus cereus group sp. BfR-BA-01522
AGGCAAAGGATTAACTTATAACACTTGCTCTTCTCAATTAACACAACTAAAGAAAGAATTAGTTTGGTTAAAAGAAGTAGACAGCACATCACTGCAATCATCACTCAAAAAACCTTGCTGATTCGTATACTCGATTCTTCAAGAAACAAAACAAAGCACCGCGTTTCAAGTCTAAAAAGAATAAAGTGCAATCCTACACGACAAAGCATACGAATGGA
>NZ_JAKUDY010000078.1:0-212 GCF_022662635.1 Bacillus cereus group sp. BfR-BA-01522
TGTAAGTAGAGATTTTTTGCAAATAGTCTGTTCTTGCATTCGTGATGTTCTCATGGATGCAAGCTACTTTACGTTTTTGCTTTTGATAGTTTTTTGCTTCATCCAGTTTGCGAAACCATTTAGGATTGCTAAATACTTCTCCCGTTGAAAGAATCGCAAAATCTTTCAGACCCACATCCACACCAACAGACGACCCAGTTTTAGGAAGTCCT
>NZ_JAKUDY010000079.1:0-210 GCF_022662635.1 Bacillus cereus group sp. BfR-BA-01522
GAAACAGAAGTACAAGAACTTCCTAAAACATGTTCATCTGTTGGCATGGATGTTGGTCTTAAAGATTTTGCGATTCTTTCAACAGGTGAAGTTTTTGGTAATCCTAAATGGTTTCGTAAACTAGAAGAAAAATTAGCGAAAGCACAACGTGTTCTTTCTAGGCGACAGGAATTAGCGTTAAAACGAAAATGCAAACTGGATGAAGCAAAA
>NZ_JAKUDY010000080.1:0-205 GCF_022662635.1 Bacillus cereus group sp. BfR-BA-01522
CTTTGTCGTGTAGGATTGCACTTTATTCTTTTTAGACTTGAAACGCGGTGCTTTGTTTTGTTTCTTGAAGAATCGAGTATACGAATCAGCAAGGTTTTTGAGTGATGATTGCAGTGATGTGCTGTCTACTTCTTTTAACCAAACTAATTCTTTCTTTAGTTGTGTTAATTGAGAAGAGCAAGTGTTATAAGTTAATCCTTTGCCT
>NZ_JAKUDY010000081.1:0-201 GCF_022662635.1 Bacillus cereus group sp. BfR-BA-01522
GCGACAGGAATTAGCGTTAAAACGAAAATGCAAACTGGATGAAGCAAAAAACTATCAAAAGCAAAAACGTAAAGTAGCTTGCATCCATGAGAACATCACGAATGCAAGAACAGACTATTTGCAAAAAATCTCTACTTACATTGTCAAAAACCACGACATCATTGGTATGGAAGATTTGCAAGTGTCAAATATGTTGAAGAA